>NZ_JBYSYE010000030.1:0-50812 GCF_058782925.1 Pseudomonas sp. FW305-E2
CTTTTAGAAATTGAGCAAGACAGTTGCTCCCACAGGCAATCGCAGTCCACATTGTGGGAGTAACTGTCTTGCTCAATTTCTAAAAGCTGGCGCGATCCCTGTGGGAGCGGCCTTGTGTCGCGATGGGCCGCAAAGCGGCCCCAAAATCTCCAGCCAAACTGCAGAATCGGCCACGTCAGCCGATAACCTGTCCACAGCATCAAGCATGGCCGCTTGCCAGCCCTCGGGACATGATGCAACCTTGCCAAATCCGCCGCAGCCACAAGGCAGCGTTCCCTCTTCAAGCGAGTCTTCGATGAAAAGCCAACCCGATGCCGCCAGCCGTGTGGCGGCCGAGGTCGTGACACAGTTACCCGTGCCCTCGCGGCTCGGCATGCTGCGTTTCGAAAGGCTCAACGAAGCCACCTGGGCCATGCTCTACCTTGACCCAGCCTGTGAGCGCCAGTTCGGCCTGAAAACCGGCGAGCTGTGTGCCCTGATTGACGCGCCCTACGCCAGCCTGATGGAACCCGAAGCACGCTACCGGCTGCACGACGAAATCCAGTTGCAACTGGCCCAGCGCGGCTACTATCGCGTGCGCTACACCCTGCACACGCCGAACACCGCGCTGCGCCTGCTGGAAGCGGGTGAAGCCTACAAGCAACACAACCGCCAGCTGTTGCGCGGCTACCTGAGCGTGCTCGACGACCAGCAGGAAGAGACCGGCGAACCCGGCGCCAGCGACCTGGAGTCACGCAACAACCGCCTGCAACTGGCCCTGCAACTGAACCAGCGCACGCAGCAAGAACAACTGGAGCACCTGGAGCGGGTGCGCGGCCAGCAGGACCTTATCCTGCGCCTCGCCCGCCATCGCTACAGCGCGGGCAACTCGCTGCTCGAAGCGGCCCAGCTGATCACCCAGAGCGCCTGCGAAATCTACAAGGTCGACAGCGCCAGCATCTGGCACCTGGAAGACCAACGCCTGGAACCGATCATCGCCTGGTACCGCGACGCGCAGGAGCACCGCCAGCCCGAAGCCATCGATGCCAGCCGCTTCCCCGACTACCTGGATGCACTGCACGCAAGCCGCGCCATCGACGCTCACAACGCCGGCCACGACCCGCGCACCCGCGCCCTGGCGCAAAGCATGCGCCCGGAAAACAAGGCCATGCTCGACGCCAGCATCCGTGTCGATGGCCAGGTGATCGGCGTGCTGTGCCTGGAGCAAACCGGCCAGCCACGGGCCTGGCAGTCGGACGAGATTGCCTTTGCCGGCGAGCTGGCCGACCAGTTCGCCCAAGTGATCACAAACCACAAACGACGGGCCGCGGCCAGCGCCCTGCACCTGTTCCAACGTGCGGTCGAGCAGAGCGCCAGCGCCTTTCTGCTGGTGAACCGCGACGGCCGGGTGGAGTACGTCAACCCCAGCTTCACCGCCATCACCCAGTACAGTACCGACGAAGTGCAGGGCCGCCAGCTGGGCGAGCTACCGGCACTGGAGAACCTCAGCGAACTGCTGTTCGACTCGCCGTCGAGCCTGGCCATGGGCAACAGTTGGCAGGGCGAGTTCAAGAGCCGGCGCAAAAACCTGGAGCCGTACTGGGGCCAGTTGTCGATTTCCAAGGTGTACGGTGACAACCGTGAGCTGACCCACTACATCGGCATCTACGAAGACGTCACCCAGACCAAGCTGGCCCAGCAACGCATCGAACGCCTGGCTTACACCGACAACCTCACCAACCTGGGCAACCGCCCGGCGTTCATCCGCAGCCTGGACGAGCGCTTCGCCCGCGATGGCGAAAGCTCGATGTGCCTGCTGCTGGTGGACATCGACAACTTCAAGCGCATCAACGACAGCCTAGGCCACCAGACCGGTGACAAGCTGCTGATCAGCCTGGCCAGGCGTTTGCGCAACAGCCTGCACAGCGGTGGCATCCTGGCGCGCTTTGCCAGTAACGAGTTCGCCGTGCTGCTCGACCACACCAGCCTTGAAGATGGCCAAGGCGTCGCCCAGCAGTTGCTGTGCACCCTCGACAAGCCGATGTTCGTCGACAACCAGCTGATCAACGTCACCGCCTCGGTAGGCCTGGCCTGTGCTCCGTTGCACGGCGTCGACCCGGCCAGCCTGATGAAGAATGCCGGCCTTGCATTGCACAAGGCCAAGGCCAACGGTAAACACCAGGTACAGGTGTTTACCGAAGTGCTCAACGCCGAAGCCAGCTACAAGCTGTTCGTCGAGAACAACCTGCGCCGTGCCCTGACCCAGAATGAGCTGGACGTGTTCTACCAGCCCAAGCTGTGCCTGCGCAGCGGTCGCCTGCTGGGCCTGGAAGCGCTGCTGCGCTGGAACCACCCCGAACGCGGCATGATCCGCCCGGACCAGTTCATCAGCGTGGCCGAGGAAACCGGCCTGATCATCCCTATCGGCAAATGGGTGGTGCGCCAGGCGTGCTGCATGAGCCAGCAACTGCGCAAGGCCGGCCTGGGCAACCTGCATGTAGCCATCAACCTGTCGCCCAAACAGTTCTCCGACCCGGACCTGGTGGCGTCGATCAGCACCATCCTCAAGGAAGAAGCCCTGCCCCCGCACCTGCTGGAGCTGGAGTTGACCGAAGGCCTGCTGCTGGAAGCCAGCGAAGACACCCACCGCCAGCTGGACGAGCTGAAGGCCCTGGGCCTGACCTTGGCCATGGACGACTTTGGCACCGGTTATTCGTCGCTGAGCTACCTGAAGAAGTTTCCGATCGACATCCTCAAGATCGATCGCAGCTTCATCAACGAAATCCCCGACAACCAGGACGACATGGAAATCACCTCGGCGGTGGTGGCCATGGCCCACAACCTGAAGCTGAAGGTGGTGGCCGAAGGGATCGAGACGCCGGAGCAACTGGCGTTCCTGCGCCGTCACCGCTGCGATGTGGGCCAGGGTTACCTGTTCGACCGGCCGATTCCCGGGCGCGAGCTGGCCGAACGGCTGAAGCGCTATCCGCGTGGCCCGGTGGCCTGACAGCTGCGTAATCCTCGGGCACTATAGAAGCCATTCGGGCCCTTTCGCGGGCACGCCCGCTCCCACAGGAACACCACAACCTTTGAAACCTGTGCTGTACCTGTGGGAGCGGGCATGCCCGCGAAGGCCCAAACCCCTACCCCACTGAATAAACACAGAGGAACGGCCATGGTCCTGCGTTCGGAAATCCTGGTGAACAAAAACGTCATGCCAACTGCGGAACAGGCCCTGCCTGGCCGCGACACGCCAATGAGCCTGCCCGAGTTCCACTACGTCTTCAAAGACACCCCGCTGCTCGGCCCGTTCTTCGAAGGCGCCATCGACTTCGCCATCTTCGGCCTGGGTTGCTTCTGGGGCGCGGAGCGCCGCTTCTGGCAGCGAGAAGGTGTGGTCAGCACCGTGGTCGGCTACGCCGGCGGCTTCACCCCGCACCCTACCTACGAAGAAGTCTGCTCGGGCCTGACTGGCCACACCGAAGTGGTGCTGGTGGTGTTCGACAAGGACAAGGTCAGCTACCGCGAACTGCTGGCAATGTTCTGGGAGCTGCACAACCCGACCCAAGGCATGCGCCAAGGCAACGACATCGGCACCCAGTACCGCTCGGCCATCTACTGCACCAGCCCGGAACAGCTGGAACAGGCCAAGGCCAGCCGCGACGCCTTCCAGGCCGAGCTGAGCAAGGCCGGCTTCGGTGAGATCACCACCGAAATCGACCAGGCACCGACCGTCTATTTCGCCGAGGCCTACCACCAGCAGTACCTGGCCAAGAACCCGGACGGCTACTGCGGCATCGGCGGCACCGGCGTGTGCCTGCCACCCAGCCTGCAAGGTAACTGAAGCATGAGCACGATGACCCTGTTCCACTCGCCGTTGTCGCCTTTCGTGCGCAAGGTCATGGTGGTGTTGCACGAGACCGGCCAGCTTGAGCGGGTGCAGCTGCAGCCGGTGAACATCAGCCCGGTGAGCGGCGACCCGCAGCTCAACCAGGACAACCCGATCGGCAAGATCCCGGCCCTGCGCCTGGAAGACGGCACCGTGCTGCACGACAGCCGGGTGATCTGCGAGTACCTCGACCTGCAGCACGTTGGCCTGCCGCTGCTGCCGCGTGAAGGTTCGGCGCGCTGGCGGCGCATGACCTTGGTATCACAGGCCGATGCGATCATGGATGCGGCGGTGTCGAGCCGGTATGAGAGCTTCCTGCGGCCAGAAGACAAGCGCTGGGATGGCTGGCTGCAAGCGCAGGGTGACAAGATCCGCCGTAGCCTGGCCAACCTGGAGCAGGAGCACTTGCCGGAGCTGATCTCCGGCTTCGACCTGGCGGCGATTGGTGTGGCCTGTGCGCTGGGCTATCTGGATTTGCGTCAGCCCGGGTTTGGCTGGCGTGAGCGCCAGCCTGGGTTGGCGGCGTGGTATGCCGAGGTGGTCAAGCGGCCATCGATGGTCGCTACAGCGCCAGTGGCCTGAGGGCCCCTTCGCGGGTAAACCCGTTCCTACAAGGTTTTCCACAGTGTGCGCTATCTGTGGTGGGCTTGTGGGAGCGGGCGTGCCCGCGAAGGCCTCACCTCGGTATCACAGGAAACAACAGCCCGATCCTGAGCGCCAACCAGCGCCCGATCTCTCTATCCTCCCTCATGCCGCCCTCCCCACACGCGCCCAGTCCAGCCGCCGGGTCAGCACCATGAACACCCCAAGCAAGCCGAAACACAACAGCGACCCCATCAGCAGCGCATAGTCTTCGGCACTCAGCAGCCCGAAGAGCAGCGCGTACAACGCCGCCAAACCCGCTGCAAAACCCACCCCTCGCACCAGGCTGCGCAACACATGGCTCAGGTAGAAGCCGATCAGCATCACACAGGCTGAAGCCGACAGCCCATACGCCAGACCAAAGCCAATGTGCTCGGACAACGACAGCAGCAGCAGATAGAAGAACGCCAGCGCCACGCCCACCAGGATGTACTGCACGGGGTGCACGCTCAGGTTCTTCATTACCTCGAACAGGAAGAAGCCGGCAAAGGTCAGGGCAATGAACAACAACGCGTATTTGATTGCCCGCTCGCTTTTCAGGTACTGGTCCACCGGGTCTATAAAACTCACGCCAAAGCTGCGCTCACTGAAATCCGTACACTGCCCGGCGTTAGCGCACTGGCGGATGGCATCCTCAAGGTTGGTGGCAAAGAACGAGGTTTGCCAATGGGCACTGAAGCCTTGAGCATCGATTTCGCGGCGGTTGGGCAGGTAGTTGCCGACGAAGCTCGGGTGCGGCCAGTTGGCGCGCATGTCCACGCTGCTGGTACGGCCCACGGGGACCACGTGCAACTGGCCGGTACCTTGCAGCGCCAGGTCAAAGCCATAGCTGAACGCTCGCGCCTGTAGCCCGTCCAGCCCCGGCAGGCTGGCGTGCACGCCGCCGCGCATCCAGTCGAGCTGGGTGCCGGGCTCGAACGGCACTTTTTGCTCGTCCATGCTCAGCTCCAGAGCACTTTCGATACCGCGGATATCACTGATGCCCACCACCAGGAACGGCGTGTCGAAGCGGTAGTCGTCAAAGTCCTTGTCGATGCCCCAATGCGCCGGGAGCTTGAAGCGGCCGCTGATACGGCCTTTGGTGTGGAACAACCGGGCCTGGTAGATGCCGCGGGCGCGCAGTTCGGTGTCCACCCCCAGGTCGGCGTCGAAGGTTTCCGGCAGGAAGTACAGGTGGCCGGCGATGGTGCTGGTTTCCTGGGTACGCTCACCGTCCTTTTCGATCCAGCGGCGCTGGTACTTGCGGTACGGCACCACCAGCAGCGGGCCGCTGAGTTGCTGGTCGAAGCTGGTGCTCTGGGCAATATCGCGCAGCACGCCGTCGCGCATGGCCTGGCGTTCGTCGATCAGGCCGTTGATCAGCAGTAGCGGGATGAGCAACAGCAACATCAGCATGGCGATCATGCCGAGTTTGAAACCGAGGGTCTTGTTCATGTGGCCTCCTGTGGCAGTGGGCGCAGTGTCTGCGCCTTGCGTGGAGGCTTTGTGGAGCGCGTGTGTGATTTACGTGTATTTGGGGCTGCTGTGCAGCCCCGGCTATCTCAGCTAATGCGCCGCACCGGCAGCCACAACCGCACCCGCACCCCGCCATCGACGTTGTCCACCGCCAAGGCTCCGCCATGCAGCTGCATCACCTCGGCCACGAAGTTCAGCCCCAGCCCGGTGCTCTTGCGCCCGCTCCCGGGTCGCGGCAGCGAGTAGAACCGCTCGCTGACCCGCCCGATGGCGTAGGCCGGTATCGCTTGCCCCTGGTTGAACAAGCTCAACGCCACCCGCTCGCCATCGCGCTCCAGGTCGAACAGCAGCGTGCCACCTTCCGGAGTGAAGTCCAGTGCGTTGTCGAGCAGGTTGGCCAACGCCTGGCGCATCAGAAACGGATCGCAGAGCAAGCGCAAAGTGGCAGGCACCCGCTGACGTACCTGCAAACGGGCGCCTTCGATACGCGCCGCATGGGCCAGCAGCAACTCATCGACCAACGCCGCCAGCGCCACCTGCTGCTCGTCCTCCAGCGCCTGCATCTGCTCGACCCTGGCCAGGTTGAGCAGCCGCTCGATCATCTGCTGCAAACGCTCGCTCTCGCGCTCGATATTGCCGGCAAAGCGTGCCCGCTGATCAGCGGGCATATCCTCGCCCTGCAACAGCTCGGAAGCACCACGGATGGCCGCCAGCGGGCTTTTCAGCTCGTGAGTCAGGGTGTGCACGTAGCGCTCGACATAGGCCTTGCCTTCCAGCTGGGTGCGCATGCGCTCCACTGCCTGTGCCAGGTTCGCCAGCTCGCCGCCCTTGTAATGCGGAAGCTCCGCACGCTCACCTTCGCTGACCGCCTGCGCATAACCTGCCAACTTGCGCAGCGAGCGCGCAAGCCACCACGACAGAGCCGCGCCGATCAGCAAGCCCAGGCCGATCAGCCCTAGCCCCAGGGTGAGCAGGCGCCGCTCGGAGCGGTCGATGTAGGGTTGCAATGAGCTATTGGGCTTGGCGACGGTGACAACGCCGATGATCTTGCCGTTGTCGATGATCGGCGCGCCAACGTGCATCACCGAGGTGCTTTCGTCGTTGGGGTCGCTGCGGGTGGAGCGGGCGCCATACTGGCCACGCAGGGTCAGCAGCACGTCATTCCACTGCGAGTAATCCTTGCCCAGGGCCTCGCCACTGGAGTCCAGCAACACGATGCCCTTGGCGTCAGTGACGTAGATGCGGTGGCTGACCTGGTTCTTGGCCAGCCCCCAGATCTGTGCGCCCGGGCTGCGCGAGCCGTAGGCCTCGAGCACCTCGGGCAGGCGGCCCTGGTTCAGGGTGCCGGCCTTGACGTCATCCCGCAGGATTTCTGCCAGCAGGTTGGCAGTGTCTACCAAGGTTTCTTCGGAGGATTGGCGCACCACCGGGCGAATCTGTTCGCGTACGGTATTGAGCAAGAAGTAACCGGCCAAGCCGACGAACAGGAAGTACACCAGAAAGATGCGAATGCCCAACCGCATCAGGCGTGCTCCGGGCTATAGCTGTAACCGAGGCCGCGATGGGTCTGGATCGGCTCGGCATCACCCGCTACCTGGCGCAGCTTGGCGCGCAGGCTCTTGATATGGCTGTCGATGGTGCGCTCATAGCCCACGTCGGAGGCCACGCCCAAAGCGTCGAGCAGCTGTTCGCGGCTGAACACCCGCTGCGGTTGTTCGAGCAGGCATTGCAGCAAGCGGAACTCATGCCGGGTCAGCGTGAGCGGCTGGCTGCGGTAGGTGATCTGCATGCGCAAGGTGTCGAGGTGGAACAAGGTGGTTTCGCCGACAACCTCGGCCCTCGGGGCCATGCGTTTGAGGATCGCCCGAACGCGCGCTGCCACTTCACGAGGGCTGAATGGTTTTACCACGTAGTCGTCGGCACCGATTTCCAGGCCCACGACGCGGTCGATTTCACCGTCCCGGGCGCTGAGAAACATCACCGGCACCTCGGTGAACCGGCGCAGCTGGCGACAGGTTTCGAAGCCACTGATGTCGGGCAGGCCGATGTCGAGGATGACCAGGTCGGCCGGGCGCTGGCGCTGCTGGTCGAGGGCGGCACTGCCCAGGGTTACCCACTCAGTGCTGTGACCGTCGGCCTGCAGGGCGTAGACCAGGGTGTCGGCGATGGCGGCTTCGTCTTCGACGATGAGGATATGGGGCATGGCGTCCGGCCTTGCGGTTTTGAAGGTTGGCACATTTCAGTGTAGGAGCGGGCTTGCCCGCGAACACCGGCGAAGCCGGTGCCTGACACCCCATTATGTGTGTTCGCGGGCAAGCCCGCGCCTACATTGTATGGCGCACGCTTCAGATCAGCAGCCTGGCTTGCCAGCAGTGAACTTCTTCGCCGGGTTGACCGCCGCCTTGAACTCGCGCAGCGCCTTGGAACCCACCAGCAGCGGGTAGTTGAAGTTGCTGCGGTCCACCAGATTCACCTCGACGGTGCGCTTCACATCCCCCAGGCACAACTCCAGGTCGACCACCGGGCGCTTAGAGACCTCTGGCGCATCCCCTTCGTCCTCTTCATCGGCACGGCCCTTGATCTTGCTGATGCGCGAGACCTTGTGCTCGTACACCTTGCCATCCGATTCCTTGGTCGCCAGGCGGAAGCGCACCCACTCGTCGCCATCGCGGGTGAACAGCTCGATATCCTTGGCCGACAACGACGCGGTAAAGGCACCGGTGTCCATCTTGGCTTTCAGGGTTTCGCCCAGCTCGGGCAGGGCGATGTTCTCGTAACGGCCGTAGATAGTGGGTTCTGCGGCCATCACCGGCAGCGCCAACAGCGACAACATGGCTAAAAGAGATTTCACAAGCAGGCTTCCTTGAGAGGGTCAATGCTTAGACTGCACTGGGCAGATAGGTTCGCTGTCACGAGCCTAACCAACATAATGTGAAACATTTGTCCCCGCCGTCGGGCATTGCACATTTGGCGTAGGCCACCGCCCTGCTTATCATTGCCAACCGTTTATCTCCCACAACAAGAGTCTCTTTATGCGTCGCCTGCTGACCGGCATTCTTACTACCACCCTGCTGCTGCTCAACACCGTGGTGTTGATCTGCCCGCTGCTGGTCTTCGCCCTGCTCAAGCTGGTGCTGCCAGGCCGTGGGCGTGACTATGCCTCGTGGGCAGTGATGTGGGTGGCCGAAACCTGGTCGGAAATCGACAAAGCCATCTTCGCCCTGTGCATCCCTACCCAGTGGGACATCCGCGGTGTGGAAAACCTGCGCAAGGACACCTCGTACCTGGCCGTGAGCAACCACCAGACCTGGGTCGACATCCCGGCGCTGATCGAAAGCCTCAACCGCCGGACACCGTTCTTCAAGTTCTTCCTGAAAAAGGAGCTGATCTGGGTGCCGTTGCTGGGCCTGGCCTGGTGGGGGCTGGACTACCCGTTCATGAAGCGCTACAGCAAGGCGTTTCTGGAAAAGCACCCGGAGCACAAGGGCAAGGACCTGGAAATCACCAAGGCGGCCTGCGAGCTGTTCAAGCGCCAGCCAGTGACCGTGGTCAATTACCTGGAGGGCACGCGGTTTACTGAAGCCAAGCGCCAGGAGCAGCAGTCGCCGTATCGCTACCTGCTCAAGCCCAAGGCGGGTGGTGTGGCGTTTGTGCTCGCGGCATTGGGCGAGCAGTTGGATGCCCTGCTGGATGTGACCATCGTGTACCCCGGCAACAAAGCACCGGGGTTCTGGGACTTGCTCAATGGCAGCATCAGCCGGGTGATTATCGACATTCAGGTGCGGGAGCTGGACCCGGCGTTGTGGGCGGGGGATTACGAGAATGATCCCGAGTTTCGGCAGACGGTGCAGGCTTGGGTGAACCAGCTGTGGGTGGCGAAGGACCAGCGGATCGAGCAGCTGCGGCAGGAAATGAGCTGATAATTTTCAAGTGTCTGCCCGGGCCTCTTCGCGGGCACCCTGCGAAGAGGCCCGGGCAGACTGCGCAAGAATCCTCACCCGACCTTCAGACCGAGGGCTGAGCCAATGGCGCCGGTGTGGTCCACAAACTCCCCAGATTCTGCAACAACGCCCCGGCAATCCCCTGCTGCCCCAGGTACTGCAGCAGCAGCGGCGCAAACTGCCCGATCATCCCGGTATCCATGCCTAGCGCCTTGAACGCATTGTCCAGGTCGCTACGGTTTTCCACGTTGTTGCCCAGTGCGTTGCTCAACGCCGACTGGCTCTCGCTGCTCTTGCCCAGCAAATCACCCAACCCACTTAACCCGCCCAGCGCATTTGCACCGGCCAGCAGGTCCAGCCCTGGCACCGCCTTGGTCAGTTGCCCATAGTCATCGCTGCTAAGGTTGTTGCGTGCCAGCCCCAGCATGGCTCCTGCTCCGCCTACCGCCTGTTCAGGGGTAATGTTCAACTGGCTGCCCAAGGTGTTGAGCAAATTGGCCTGCGCTTCGGGTGCCTGTACCTGGCCTTGTTGTTGCTGGTTCTGCATGGCGGACACGGCGTTGGCGGCGTCGCTGAGGTTGAAGGCGAACACCGGGCTTGCGGCCAGGGTCATCAGGGTTGCCAGGGTGATTGCTTTCATCGGGAGGGACCTCGTTGGCCGGGATGGCCTGGGAAACGACAATTTGACTTGTGGTTTTGGGGTTTGTTCCAAGCCAATTATCGGGACTCTTGGCCATTAAGGGCCGGCATCGCCTACCTGATATTTCTGTCAGTAGCGGACTCCGCTGGATTGGCAGACACTGCCGAATGTGCGTTCACAGCCGCTATAGGTCAAATTCAATGAGTAACCACCAAACACATACCTATACTGCCTATGGTTACGCAACGACATTGCCGTCGGAAAAAGCACGTCAAGGATTTAATGGTGAGTTCCCTGACGCGCTGACGGGGCTTTACTTTCTAGGTTCCGGATATAGAGCATATGAAACCAAACTGATGCGCTTCATATCACCTGACAGCTTAAGCCCATTTGCTGAAGGGGGCATTAATTCATACTGCTACTGCGGCAACGACCCAGTCAACAACAGTGACCCCACGGGCCATGTCGGTGTACGCGCAGCTATTGTTAAGCGGCGACTTCCATTGCCCCGGACACGCTCACAGACACTGCTTCAACTCGATAGTCCGGCCCAAGTCAACACACCTTATCATCGGGATGCTCCGCCTTACTTTACCTCCCATCCCGCAGTATTTTCGACATCAGGTACTCCGCCCACTTATAACCTTGGAGCGCTTCCAAGCTATTCCGAGCAGTTGCCAACCGGGCACCAGCGCATTGTCACACCTACCCTGTTGCCCACTGATAAAGGCCCGAAATTTCTGCCCCCCCCCAGACCACCTAGATATCCGATACCTAAACCCCAGCCTGAGATACAAGCTGCTCTTCCGCCAGATCAAGCTCGAGCCTACCGAGTTAGGCTACAGGCTATGCACGATAGGTATCGCCGGTTGAAACAGGTACTCAGAAGGTTGGAACGTGGAGACATGCATGTCCCTGAAGAACTTCGCCGGAATATCGAACAATTGCGCCAAGAGGGAACCCGCATCCGAGAGTTGCTAGCAGATTAGCGTGAAGTAAAGTCGACCCAAGAGCGTTATGTGAGCAGCGTTATACCAGCTGTCGAAAGTAACGCGATCGCAAGTGCAGATGCTGGCTGAGATGCGGTAAGCCAGAACAGCCATAAAAGAGCCCCTCTGTTCGAGGGGCTTTTGTTAAGCGTCAGTTGTTACGCCGCACCCCACATCTTATGCGGGTCAATCACAAACTTCTTAGGCACACCCGCATCAAACTCGCCATACCCTTCCGGCGCCTGATCCAGGTTGATCACCTGCACACCTACAACCTCAGCAATGTTGATCCGATCCCACATGATCGCCTGCATCAGCTGGCGGTTGTACTTCATGGTCGGGGTCTGGCCGGTGTGGAAGCTGTGCGATTTCGCCCAGCCCAGGCCGAAGCGGATGCTCAGTGCCCCGATCTTGGCAGCGGCATCGACCGCGCCCGGGTCTTCGGTCACGTACAGGCCCGGGATACCGATGTTGCCAGCTACGCGGGTCACTTGCATCAGCGAGTTCAGCACGGTGGCCGGGGCCTCGTGTTTGGCACCTTCGTGGCCATGGCCACGGGCCTCGAAGCCGACGGCGTCGACGGCGCAATCCACTTCCGGCTCGCCGAGGATGTCGACGATCTGCTCGTGCAGCGGGGTGTCCTTGGACAGGTCGACCACTTCGAAGCCCTGCGACTTGGCATGGGCCAGGCGAGCCGGGTTCAGGTCACCGACGATCACGCAGGCGGCGCCCAGCAGGCGCGCCGAGGCAGCGGCAGCCAGGCCGACCGGGCCGGCACCGGCAACGTAGACCGTGCTGCCTGGGCCTACGCCTGCCGTTACGGCACCGTGATAGCCGGTGGGCAGGATGTCGGACAGGCAAGTCAGGTCACGGATCTTTTCCATGGCCTTGTCGCGCTCAGGCAGCTTCAGCAGGTTGAAGTCGGCGTAAGGCACCAGCACGTATTCGGCCTGGCCACCGGTCCAGTCGCCCATGTCGACGTAGCCGTAGGCACCGCCGGCGCGCGCCGGGTTGACGGTGAGGCAGACACCGGTGTGCATCTCTTTGCAGGAGCGGCAGCGGCCGCAGGCGACGTTGAACGGGACCGATACCAGGTCGCCGATCTGCATGCGCTCGACATCGCGACCCTTCTCGACGATTTCACCGGTGATTTCGTGGCCCAGGACCAGGCCGACCTGGGCAGTGGTGCGGCCACGGACCATGTGCTGGTCAGAACCGCAGATGTTGGTGGAGACCACCTTCAGGATGACGCCGTGTTCGATTTTCTTGCCGCGCGGGTCCTGCATTTTCGGGTAGTCGATCTTCTGTACTTCGACCTTGCCAGCGCCGAGATACACCACTCCACGATTGCCAGACATGCTCTTACCTCGCTTGATTTTTATTTATGCAGCGGTGGTTGAACGCGCCGCCATCCGTGGGCGGCATGTGTTTCTGGAATGAGGGAATTGTGGGCCGGATGGGGAGATCTGCGCTGACTGGGAGCGACAGAGAGATGCCTTTTAGCGGCAGGAGTGTCGTTGGGGAGTTTGGGCAAACAGAGAGCGGCGGCCTGTGCGGGCCTCTTCGCGGCTAAAGCCGATCCTACGGGGACCGCACCAACCCGAGGGCTGTGCAGTACCAGTAGGCGCGGCTTTAGCCGCGAAGAGGCCGGCACCGGTTATTACAGAACGACAGTCCGGTTGGCGTTCAGGAACACCCGCCGCTCGATGTGATAACCCACCGCCCGCGCCAATGTCAGGCATTCGATATCCCGCCCTTTGGCAATCAGGTCTTCGGGATAGTGACTGTGATCCACCACCTCGACACCCTGGGCAATGATCGGCCCTTCATCCAGGTCGTTGTTGATGTAGTGCGCTGTGGCACCGACCATTTTCACGCCCTTGTTGTAGGCCTGGTGATAAGGCTTGGCGCCTTTGAAGCCCGGCAACAGCGAGTGGTGAATATTGATCGCCCAACCATCCAGACGGCGGCAAAGCTCGGGCGACAGTACCTGCATATAGCGGGCAAGAATAACCAGCTCAGCACCGGTCTCCTCGATCACCTGCAGCACCTTGCGCTCTTGCCCGGGCTTGTCCTTGGGGTCGAGTGCGAAGTGGTAATAAGGAATCTTGTGCCAATGCGCCAAGGGTTCGAGGTCCGGGTGGTTCGACACCACGGCCACCACATCCATACCCAGTTGGCCAATGCGCTGGCGATACAGCAGGTCATTCAGGCAATGGTCAGCCTTGGACACCATGATCACCACCTTGGGGCGGTGGTTGGGTGCGGTCAGCTCGAAAGCCATGCCGAACGCTTCGCTGCGCTCTGCGAGGCCGGCCCGGAAGCCCGCCTCGTCAAAATCGTCCGGCTGACGGAACTCGACGCGAATGAAGAAGCGTCCCGACTGCCGGTCATCGAAGGAGTGATGCTCCGTCACGTAGCAGCGCTGCTCGAAGAGGTAACGCGTCACCACGTCGACGGTGCCGAGCATGCTCGGGCAATCGGCGGTGAGAATCCAGGTATCCGGTGCCCGACTCATGTTCTTGCTCCTTAGGCTTCGATGCTCAGGCCGTATTCGGCAGAAGCGTCCTGCAGCCACAGCCACCAGTAATCGGCGAAGCTGCGGCGAATTACCAGCTCCCAGGTGTCTTCTGCAGTGCGGCGGATCACCAGTTGCGACTTGGCGAACACGGTGCCCACGGCCTTGCCCACCGGGAAGTTGTTCGGGTGAACATCATAGCTGGTGGACTTCATCAGCACGTCGCGCACGTTCGGGCCGCGCAGTTCCAGCAGGCTTTGCCCGCCACTGACATTGACGACCTGAATGTGCTGGCCTTCAAGGGCCGCGCGCAGCTTTTGCTCCGCTGCCAGCTCCTGGCCGCCGGGTACGATCAGCAGCCACTCATCTGGGCCGACCCATTGCAGCGACATGTCCTTGTTGGCGACCACGGTCAGCGCCACGGGCAGCTCCAGGCCAAGGGCCTTGTGCACGCCGGCGGCGAATTCCGGGTTGTGGCCATCACCACGCAGGGTGAGGTGACCGAGGAACTTGCGTTCACGCAGGGTCACGCCTGCGTTCTTGCGGCCTTTGCCTACCAGGCTGGCCAGGTCGGCATGGTGCAGTGGCGACTGGGCTTTGGCCTCGGCGCCGGGGTTTTGCTGGAAGACGTTGATAGCGCTCATTTCTTACCTGCCTTGAATTCTGGATTCGACCACGATGCCTGCGGGAGACGGCCATCCTGTGGGAGCGGGCATGCCCGCGAATGCGATGTTGAATTCACCGCCCTCTTCGCGGGCACGCCCGCTCCCACAGAGACCTCATTCCACGCTTGGCACCGGTTGGACCGGGGGCCTTAGACGTTCTGCCGCTCACCCTTCGGATCGAAGAACACCGAAGACACGATCTCCGCCTCGATCACGCTGCCATCTGCCTGCGGCGAGTAGACACGCTCGCCCATGCGTTTGAGGCCGCCTTTGACCACTCCCATGGCGAACGAGTAGCCCAGGGAGTTGGAGGCGTAGCTGGAGGTGACGTGGCCGACCATGTCCATCGGGATCGGCTGTTTCGGGTCGAACACCAATTGGGCGCCTTCCGGCAGCCACTTGGTCGGGTCGACCGGCTTCAGGCCCACCAGCTGCTTGCGGTTCTCACGTACGCAGTCTTCGCGGTTCATGCCACGCAGGCCGATCCACGAGAACGGCTTGTTGCGGCCAACGCACCAGCTCATGTTCAGGTCGTCCGGGTTCATCGAACCATCGGTGTCCTGGCCCACGATGATGAAGCCCTTCTCTGCACGCAGTACGTGCATGGTCTCGGTGCCGTACGGGGTCAGGTTGTACTTCTTGCCAGCTTCGATGATCTGTTCCAGCACGCCCATGGCGTAGTTGGCCTGCACGTTCACTTCGTACGACAGCTCGCCGGTGAACGAAATACGGAACACGCGGGCCGGCACGCCACCGACGTTGCCTTCCTTCCAGGTCATGAACGGGAAGGCTTCCTTGTCCATGTCGATGTCGGTCAGCTCGCTCAGCAGCTTGCGGCTGTTAGGGCCGGACAGGGTCATGGTGGCCCAGTGGTCAGTGACCGAAGTGAAGTACACCTTCAGCTCTGGCCATTCGGTCTGGTGATACAGCTCCATCCACTGCAGCACGCGGGCAGCGCCGCCGGTGGTGGTGGTCATGATGAAGTGGTTGTCGCCGACGCAGGCGGTTACGCCGTCGTCGAAGACCATGCCGTCTTCCTTGCACATCAGGCCGTAGCGGGCCTTGCCCACGTCGAGCTTGGTCCAGGCGTTGGTGTAGATGCGGTTGAGGAATTCGCGCGCGTCCGGGCCCTGGATGTCGATCTTGCCCAGGGTCGAGGCGTCCAGCAGGCCCACGCTGTCGCGCACGGCCTTGCATTCACGCGTGACGGCAGCATGGATGTCTTCGCCGGCTTTCGGGAAGTACCACGGGCGCTTCCACTGGCCGACGTCTTCGAACTCGGCGCCGTTCTTCACGTGCCAGGCATGCAGGGCAGTGAAGCGCACAGGCTCGAACAGGTGACCACAGTGACGGCCCGCTACCGCGCCGAACGTCACCGGCGTGTAGTTGGGGCGGAACATGGTGGTGCCCATTTCCGGGATGGTGATGCCGATCGAACGGGCGGCGATGGCCAGGCCGTTGATGTTGCCCAGTTTGCCCTGGTCGGTACCGAAGCCCAGCGCGGTGTAGCGCTTGACGTGCTCGACCGACTCGAAGCCTTCACGGGTGGCCAGCTCGATGCCGGCCGCGGTCACGTCGTTCTGCTGGTCGACGAACTGCTTCGGCCCCTTGGTGCCTTTGTCGTGCGGCACCAGGAACAGTGCCACGGTGGCCTCTTCCTTGCGCGCCACGGTTTTTGGCAGGGTGCCGACAGTGGCCTTGAAACCGGCCTCAGTGGCTGCGCGGACGCCGCCTTCGAAGCCATCGGCAATCACATCGCCCAAGGCATACACGCCGTTGATACCACCGACGCACTCACGCTTCTGCGGCGCATCGCCCGGCACGAAGCCAAGGATATCGTCACGCCATACCGGGCGACCGCCCAGGTGCGAAGCCAGGTGCACGATCGGGCTGTAACCGCCCGAGGACGCGATCAGGTCGCACTCGAGGACTTCGCCTGGGCTGGTGACTTTGTGTGCCTGCACATCGATCGCCGCCACACGGGCGCCGGTGACGTGCTTGCTGCCTTTGGCCTCGACCACGGCGCTGGAGGTGAGGATGCGTATGCCTTTGGCACGCGCTTCTTCAACCAGCGAGCCACGTGGGTTGTGGCGGGCGTCGGCGATGGCGACCACTTGCAGGCCTGCGTCGTGCCAGTCCAGCGCGGCGCGGTAAGCGTGGTCGTTGTTGGTCGACAGTACCAACTTGCGACCCGGCGCCACGCCATAGCGGCGAACATAGGTGGAAACAGCACCGGCCAGCATGTTGCCCGGCACGTCGTTGTTGCCGTACACCAGCGGGCGCTCGTGGGCGCCGGCAGCCAGTACCACGCGCTTGGCGCGGACGCGGTGCACGCGGTGGCGAACCTGGCCGATCGGGGCGCGGTCGCCGAGGTGGTCGGTGAGGCGCTCGTGAATGGTCAGGAAGTTATGGTCGTGGTAGCCGTTGACCGTGGCACGTGGCAGCAGGGTCACTTCCGGCAGGCCTTCCAGCTCTTTGACCACGGCGTTGACCCACTCGGCAGCAGGCTTGCCGTCGAGGGTTTCGCGGGTGTCGAGCAGGCTGCCGCCGAACTCTTCCTGCTCGTCAGCCAGGATCACGCGGGCACCGCTGCGCGCAGCGGCCAGTGCAGCAGCCAGGCCAGCAGGGCCGGCGCCGACGATCAGCACGTCGCAGTGCCGGTTCATGTAGTCGTAGCTGTCAGGATCGTTCTGCAGCGGTGCACGGCCCAGGCCGGCGGCTTTACGGATGTACTTCTCGTAAGTCATCCAGAACGATTTGGGGTACATGAAGGTTTTGTAGTAGAAGCCCGGCGGCATCATGCTGCCGCCTACCTTGCCGAGGATGCCCATGACGTCGTTGTTGACGTTCGGCCAGCCGTTGGTGCTGGTGGCGACAAGGCCCGCGTACAGTGCCTGCTGGGTGGCGCGCACGTTGGGGATCTGGGTAGCTTCGCTGGAGCCGATCTGCAGGATGGCGTTCGGCTCTTCGGTACCGGCGGCGATGATGCCGCGCGGGCGCGAGTACTTGAAGCTACGGCCGACAATGTCGACGCCGTTGGCCAGCAACGCGGCGGCCAGGCTGTCACCGGCATAACCCTGGTAGGTCTTGCCGTTGAAGGTGAAGTTCAGGACCTTGCTGCGGTCGATACGGCCGCCGCTGGCGAGGCGATAGGTCTGGCTCATACTTTTTCCCCTTGGCCTTTGACGGTCGACGTGGCGCTGGCGGCTTTGCCATTGGCGGTCACTTGCGGCTTCTCGCCAATCTTGTAGGTTTCCAGAATTTCGTAGGTCACGGTGTCACGGGTGACGTTGAAGTACTGGCGGCAGCCGGCAACGTGGTCCCACAGTTCATGGTGAATACCGCGTGGGTTGTCACGGTAGAACATGTAGGTACCCCACTCCTCGTCGGAGCAGGCGTTAGGGTCCAGCGGGCGGGCGATGTGTGCCTGGCCAGAGGCGTGGAACTCTTCTTCGGAGCGCAGCTCGCCGCAGTGGGGACAGAAAATATGCAACATGACGGTGTCTCCGGTTAGTGGGCGACGGCGGCGGCGCCGTGTTCGTCGATCAGTGCGCCGTTGTAGAAACGGTCCATGGAGAACGGCGCGGCCAGTGGGTGCATTTCGCCCTTGGCCAGGCTCGCGGCGAAGACGTTGCCCGAACCGGGGGTCGCCTTGAAGCCGCCAGTACCCCAACCGCAGTTGAAGAACATGTTCTTGACCGGGGTTTTGGTGATGATCGGGCAGGCGTCCGGCGAGGTGTCTACGATGCCGCCCCACTGGCGGTTCATGCGAACACGCGACAGGTTGGGGAACATCTCGACGATGGCCTGCAGGGTGTGCTCGATCACCGGGTACGAACCGCGCTGGCCGTAGCCGACCCAGCCGTCGATACCGGCACCGATCACCAGGTCGCCCTTGTCGGACTGGCTGATGTAGCCGTGTACGGCGTTGGACATGATCACGCTGTCGATGATCGGCTTGATCGGCTCGGATACCAGCGCTTGCAGCGGGTGCGATTCCAGCGGCAGGCGGAAGCCGGCCAGCTTGGCCATGTGCCCGGAGTTACCGGCGGTGACCACGCCGACGCGCTTGGCGCCGATGAAGCCTTTGTTGGTTTCAACACCGATGACCGCGCCGTTTTCCTTGCGGAAGCCGATCACTTCGGTTTGCTGGATCAGGTCGACGCCCAGGGCGTCGGCAGCGCGGGCGAAGCCCCAGGCCACGGCATCGTGACGGGCAACGCCGCCACGGCGCTGTACGGTGGCGCCGAGGATCGGGTAGCGGGTGTTCTTCGAGCAGTCCAGGTACGGGATTTCGGCCGCAACCTGGGCGGTGTTCAGCAGCTCGCCATCCACGCCGTTGAGGCGGTTGGCGCTGACCCGACGCTCGGAGTCACGCATGTCCTGCAGGGTGTGGCACAGGTTGTAAACGCCACGCTGGGAGAACATCACGTTGTAGTTCAGGTCCTGGGACAGGCCCTCCCACAGCTTCATGGCGTGCTCGTACAGGTGCGCCGACTCGTCCCACAGGTAGTTGGAACGCACGATGGTGGTGTTACGGGCGGTGTTGCCGCCGCCCAGGTAGCCCTTCTCGATTACGGCAACGTTGGTGATGCCGTGCTCTTTGGCCAGGTAGTAGGCCGTGGCCAGGCCATGACCGCCACCGCCGACAATGACCACGTCGTAAACCTTTTTAGGGGTTGGCGTGCGCCACATGCGCTGCCAGTTTTCGTGGTGGCTGAGGGAGTGCTTGAAAAGGCCGAAGCCCGAGTAACGTTGCATGGTGTGTGACTCCACTCAGCGGTAGACAGGGAAATCTGCGCACAGGGCCGCGACGTTCTTCGCCACATCGGCTTCGACGTCTGCGTCACCGAGGTTGTCGAGGATGTCGCAAATCCAGCCAGCCAGGGCCACGCACTGGGCGACCTTGAAGCCGCGGGTGGTGACGGCCGGGGTGCCGATACGCAGGCCCGACGTGACGAACGGCGACTGCGGGTCGTTCGGCACGGCGTTCTTGTTGACGGTGATATGCGCACGACCCAGGGCGGCGTCGGCGTCTTTGCCAGTCAGGCCCTGACGGATCAGGCTGACCAGGAACAGGTGGTTGTCGGTGCCACCGGAAACCACATCGTAGCCACGGTCGATGAACACCTGGGCCATGGCCTGGGCGTTTTCGATCACTTGCTGCTGGTAGGCCTTGAATCCAGGCTCCAGCGCTTCCTTGAAGCACACCGCCTTGGCAGCGATCACGTGCATCAGCGGGCCACCCTGGGCACCCGGGAATACAGCGGCGTTCAGCTTTTTCTCGATCTCTTCGTTCGACTTGGCCAGGATCAGGCCGCCACGCGGACCGCGCAGGGTCTTGTGGGTGGTGGTGGTGACCACATCGGCGAACGGGATCGGGTTCGGGTACAGGCCAGCGGCAACCAGGCCGGCAACGTGGGCCATGTCGACGAACAGCAGTGCGCCCACTTTGTCGGCGATGGCGCGGAAGCGTGGGAAGTCGAGGGTCTTGGAGTAGGCCGAGAAACCGGCAACGATCATTTTCGGCTTGTGCTCGACCGCCAGGCGCTCGACTTCGTCATAGTCGATCAGGCCGGTGTTGGTGTCGATGCCGTACTGGACAGCGTTGTACAGCTTGCCCGAGGACGACACTTTGGCGCCGTGGGTCAGGTGGCCACCGTGGGCCAGGCTCATGCCCAGGATGGTGTCACCGGCTTGCAGCAGGGCCAGGTAGACGGCGCCGTTGGCCGACGAGCCGGAGTGTGGCTGGACGTTTGCGTAATCGGCACCGAACAGCTGCTTGGCGCGCTCGATGGCCAAGGCTTCTACCTTGTCTACGTGCTCGCAGCCACCGTAGTAACGCTTGCCCGGGTAGCCTTCGGCGTACTTGTTGGTCAGGCCGCTGCCTTGGGCCTGCATGACGCGCTTGCTGGTGTAGTTCTCCGAGGCGATCAGCTCGATGTGATCTTCCTGGCGCTGTTCTTCGGCATTCATCGCCGCCAGCAGTGCATCGTCGTAACCCTGGATCTGGTCTTGCTTGCTGAACATTGTGTATCTCCCGGCAGCGATCGTTTTTTGTCGTGGGGCACTGTGGCCCTTTGTGGCGATGTTATGACTGGCGGGGTCGGGTCAGATGCCTGCGCACGCCTTGCAATGGCGCGTTTACGACATTCTCTTTGTGCCACCCATGCGGGCCCCTTCGCGGGCGCGCCCGCTCCCACAGTGATTGGCGTTTGCAGGACCATTGTGGGAGCGGGCGTGCCCGCGAATAGGCCGGCACAGTCATGAACAGAAATCGCTGCACGGGTTGTATAGGCAAGTGCTGAATCGATGGTTTAGAGTGCTGATCTGCGTCGTTCACAGGACCGTGCCATGACAGACAAGAGCCAACAATTCGCCAGCGACAACTATTCCGGCATCTGCCCCGAAGCCTGGGCGGCGATGGAAAAAGCCAACCGCGGCCACGACCGCGCCTACGGCGACGACCAGTGGACCGAGCGTGCATCGGAGTACTTCCGCAAGCTGTTCGAAACCGACTGCGAAGTGTTCTTCGCTTTCAACGGCACCGCTGCCAACTCCCTGGCCCTGGCGTCGCTGTGCCAGAGCTATCACAGCGTGATCTGCTCCGAGACCGCCCACGTCGAAACCGACGAATGCGGTGCGCCGGAGTTTTTCTCCAACGGATCCAAGCTGCTGACAGCGGCCAGCGTCAACGGCAAGCTGACGCCACAGTCTATTCGTGAAGTGGCGCTCAAACGCCAGGATATCCACTACCCCAAGCCGCGCGTGGTGACCATTACCCAGGCCACCGAAGTCGGCACGGTGTACCGCCCCGACGAGCTGAAGGCGATCAGCGCCACCTGCAAGGAGCTGGGCCTGAACCTGCACATGGACGGCGCACGCTTTACCAACGCCTGTGCTTTCCTGGGCTGCAGCCCGGCCGAACTGACCTGGAAGGCCGGTGTGGATGTGCTGTGCTTTGGCGGCACCAAGAACGGTATGGCGGTGGGCGAGGCAATTCTGTTCTTCAACCGCCAGCTGGCCGAAGACTTCGATTATCGCTGCAAGCAGGCCGGGCAACTGGCGTCGAAAATGCGCTTCTTGTCGGCGCCATGGGTCGGGCTGCTGGAAGATGGCGCCTGGTTACGCCATGGCAACCACGCCAATCATTGCGCGCAGCTGCTGGCATCGTTGGTCAGTGACCTGCCGGGCGTAGAGCTGATGTTCCCGGTGGAGGCCAACGGGGTGTTCCTGCAGATGCCGGAGCACGCCATCGAGGCGCTGCGGGGCAAGGGCTGGCGCTTCTATACCTTTATCGGCAGCGGTGGCGCGCGCTTCATGTGCTCGTGGGATACCGAAGAAGCGCGGGTGCGTGAGCTGGCGGCGGATATCCGCGCGATCATTGCTGGCTGAGAGATTGCCGGGAGGGCTTTGCCCTCTATCGCGACACAAGGCCGCTCCCACAGGGGTTATGCATTCGCCTGCAGGTGATGCAATCCTCTGTGGGAGCGGCCTTGTGTCGCGAAAGGGCCGCAAGGCGGCCCCGGCAATCTAAAGCCTGAACCCACCCATCTGGCGCGCCAGGTCATCGGCCAGACCACGCAATGCCTGGCATTCTTCCCGACACCCCTGCACCTCCGCCGCCGTCTCACGCGCCAAATCGGAAATCCCCTGCACCGTCCGGTTGATTTCCTCGGTCACCGCCGACTGCTCCTCGGTAGCCGTGGCCACCTGGTGGTTCATGTCACTGATGTGCTCTACCTGGTCGGTAATCGCGCTCAGCGATGCCCCGGTGCGCTGGCTCGATTCCACGCCACTGCCGGTCGCCTGCTGCCCTGCCTGCATTGAACTCACCGCCGAACCTGCACCCAGCTTCAGGCGCTGGATCATCTGCTGCACTTCGTCGGTGGACAGCTGTGTGCGCCGGGCCAGCGTACGTACTTCATCGGCCACCACAGCGAACCCGCGCCCCATCTCCCCTGCCCGCGCGGCCTCGATGGCAGCGTTCAACGCGAGCAGGTTGGTCTGCTCTGAAATGCTGCGGATTACCGCGAGCACTTCATCGACCGAGGCGACTTCGTCGGCCAGCTGGCTGACCGCATCGGCCGCCTTGCCGATGTCGCCCGACATGCCCTCGATGCCACGAATGGATCGTTGCACCACCTCGCGGGCCTGCAACGCCTCGTCTCGTGCCGACTGCGACGCCTGGGCCGCATCGCCGGCATTGCGGGCGATGTCCTGCACGGTCAGGCCCATCTCGTGTACAGCAGTGGCGACCATCTCGGTCATCTCCTGCTGGCGCCCGGAGCGCTCAGCGGTATTGTCCACCACCTGGGTTACCTGCTCCACGGCCCGCCGCAGCCGCTCGGAGGTACTTAACACCTCGCCGATCAGGCTGCGCTGGCTGTCCAGGAAGCGGTTGAAACCACGGGCCAGGTCACCCAGCTCATCCTGACGCGAATCGTCCAGCCGATGGCTTAGATCACCCGCTCCCCCGCCAATCTGAACCAATGCGGCGGTAACGCGGCGGATCGGCCGCACCAGGCCACGCGCCAGCAGTACCACCAACAGCAGCGACACCAACGCGACGGCGCCACCGATCAGGCTGGTCAGCCAGACGGCCTGATGCATTTGCGCGTAAATTTCCGACTCTGGCACTTCGGCCACAAGGGTCCAGTTGAGGTCGCGCAGCGGCAGGCCCAGCGCCAGGTAGCGCTCACCGTCACGGCTGAAGCGGCTGCTACGCAGGCTCTCGCCTCCGGTCATGACGCCTTTGGCTGAGTCCGCGCCAAGCTGTTCGGCAAGCTGGCGCTTGCCACTGAAGGCAGCATCGGGATGCACCTGGATCAGGCCATCGTTGCGCACCAGGAACACCTTGCCGTGCTCGCCAAAGCTGAAGTCGTGGATCAGCTTCGATAATTCGGTCATGCGCAAGCCCATGCCGGCCACACCCACCAGCTTGCCTTCCTTTTCCACGCGATAGTCGATGAACAGAGCCAGTTCGCCGGTGGCACCATCGATGTCGATGTTGATGAAACGCTCGGCGCCGCTGTCGATGTAACCGTAAAACCACTTGTCCTTGGGGTTGCTGCGGCTGAGGGTGCGGTCCAGGCCGTTCTCGTTGTAGTAGTGGCCGGTTTCAGTCGAGGCGAACAGCGTAGTAAAGGCGTGGTTGCGCTGTTTGGCGGCGGTCAGGTATTCGATGAACTGGGGCGCCTGCGCAGGATCTTCACCGGCAGCAAGCCAGTCGCGCAGCAGGGTGTTACCGGCAATGTCCGCGGCAGCGACCAACGGTTGGCCCAGCATGCGCTCGATGTCGTTGCGGATGGCTTCGATGCTGGCTGGCAGGGCAGTGTCGACCAGGTAGCGGTCGGTGAGGCGGTTGAGCGCCACGGTGAAGATAATGACCACCACCAGGATGCTCGCCAGCAAGGCAGCGCCCATGCTGGTGATCAATTGCAACTGGATGCTCTTACGCCAGATACGCATGCCCCTACTCCCCGCACATTATTGTTTTGCGGAAAGTGTATACACTTGCGTATCCAGTTAATCCAGTGATCTGAAGCAATCAGATGCACCCTGTAGGCGGGTTTACCCGCGAATGCGGTGTGAAGCCACTGACGCTTTCGCGGGTGAACCCGCTCCTACGGGGGACGGTGTAAGGCCTTATTGCTCAGCGATGTCTATCTGCGCTTGAGTTCGCGCAAGGGTCTGCTGATGCCTGTAGGAGCGGGTTTACCCGCGAATGCGGTGTTGAAGCCACTGACGCATTCGCGGGTGAACCCGCTCCTACAGGGGAAGGTGTGCGGTCTTATTGCTCTGCAATGGTCCGCACGATGGCATCCACCGTGGCGTCGATCTGCGCTTGAGTTCGCGCAAGGGTCTGCTGATGCTCTTTCTGCAGTTCGACCTGTTTGGAGCACAGGTTAAGGGCAGCCAGCACCAGCAGTTTGTCACCGATCAAGGTCGGGTACTGACGCTTGGTCTCGTTAAGGGCTTTGTTGAGCATCCGTACCGCCTGGGCCAGGGTTTCTTCCTGGCCTTCGGGCGCCTTGATCGAATAGTCGATGCCGAGAATCGACACGACATTGATCGGCTGCTCTTGCAGTCTCATGCGCCAACAACGCCCGCGCTGGCGCGCTCGACCAGGGCCTGGATGCGTGCTGCGGTAGCGCCGTTCTTCTCTTCCTGTTCCATCAGCGACAGCTGCAGGGTTTCGTTCTCTTCCTTGGCCTGGGCCAGTTCCTGGCCAAGGGCGGTGTTCTGCTCGATGAGTTGAGCGTTTTTCTGCATCAGGTCGCTGACCAGTTGCTCGATTTGATTCAGGGAAGCTTCCAGCATGGGTCTATCTCAGGTTGTTGCGAGGGGCGCACACGATAAAGAAAAGTGCGGCCCATCGCCATTAAATATCGGATTCATAAGGTGTCTGACCCGCAGATTGACAGGGTAATCGACCCCTTGTTCCGACCTGGATCAACCGCCGGTCAGGAAAAGGTTCGCGGTTGCACAATTTTCCCCGGCCCCATTCAAGACTAACCAGTCACGACCGATAGCCCGGCAAGTCATGTTTTGTCGCTCTTTCCCCACTTGCCTGGATCCTGCTCTCCATGTCCCTACGCAACATGAATATCGCCCCGCGCGCGCTTCTCGGCTTCGCGCTCATCGGCCTGCTGATGCTCGGCCTTGGTATCTTCTCCCTGGTACAAATGGGCAACATCCGCCAGGCGGGCGTTGCCATCGAGCAAGTCAGCGTGCCCAGCATCAAGATCCTCGACGAACTCACCGCGCTGAACCTGCGCATGCGCACGCTTTCCTACCGCCTGCTGCTCAACCGCGAGCCGGCAACCCAACGCGATACCCTCGATCTGCTGGACCAGCGCAACAGCCAGATCGACCGCGCACGCCAGGCCTACCTGCCAATGATCGTCGCCGCCGACGAACAGGCAGCATTCGACCAGTACGGTCAGTTGCTCAACCAGTATCGCCAGCTGGAATCGCGCATGCGCACACTGAGCCAGGCCGATCGCCTGGACGAATTGCGTGACCTGCTCAACCGCGACCTGCTGGCCAACTCCGAGCAGATCAACAAGGTCATGGACACCTTGGTACGCATCAACACTGACCAGACTCGCGCCACCAACGAAAAAGCCGCCAACCAGTATGCCGGCGCTTTCGCCCTGGTGATCGGCCTGCTGGTTGCCGCCACCGTACTGACCTTCGCCTGTGCTTTCCTGCTGACCCGCAGTATCGTCAAGCCGATCGAAGAAGCACTCAAATGCGCCGAGCAAGTCGCCGACGGCGACCTGACCCACTTCATCCGCGCAGAGGGCACCGACGAAGCCGCCCGGCTGTTGCGCGCCATGGCGCGCATGCAGGACAAGTTGCGCGATACCTTGCAGCAGATCGCCGGCTCCGCCACCCAGCTGGCCTCGGCGGCCGAAGAGTTGAATGCCGTCACCGACGAAAGTGCCCGTGGCCTGCAGCAGCAGAACAATGAGATTGAACAGGCCGCCACTGCTGTCACCGAAATGACCAGCGCAGTGGAAGAAGTGGCGCGCAATGCCGTAAGCACATCAGAAGCGTCCAGTGAAGCCAGCCGCTCCACCGGCGATGGTCGTGACCTGGTGATGGAAACCGTGGGTGCGATCGAGCGCATGAGCGGTGATGTGCAGGCCACCGCCAAGCTGATTACTCACCTGGCCGAACAGTCGCGCGACATTGGCAAGGTGTTGGACGTGATCCGTGGCCTGGCCGACCAGACCAACCTGCTGGCGCTCAACGCAGCCATCGAAGCCGCGCGGGCCGGTGAAGCGGGCCGTGGTTTTGCCGTGGTCGCCGATGAAGTGCGCGCGCTAGCTCATCGTACCCAGCAGTCGACCAGTGAAATCGAGCGGATGATCGGCAGCATCCAGGGGGGTACCGAAGAAGCGGTTGAGTCGATGCGCACCAGCACCGAACGCGCCGAATCGACGCTGAACATCGCCCGCGGTGCAGGCATGGCGCTGGATACGATTGCCGGGGCGGTAGCGCAGATCAACGAGCGTAACCTGGTGATTGCCAGCGCGGCGGAAGAACAGGCACAGGTGGCGCGGGAAGTGGACCGCAACCTAGTGAACATCAATGACCTGTCGGTGCAGAGCGCTACCGGTGCCCATCAGACCAGTGCGGCGAGTGCAGAGCTGTCGCGGTTGGCGGTGGACCTTAATAGTTTGGTGGCGCGGTTCCGCACCTGAGCCTAAAAGGCACTGCTATGCCGCCTTGATAAGAGCCCCTCCCGAACTTGCGTGACCTGCGACACAGGAGGGGCACTATTGACACGCGAGAGCCCATTGGGCGGTAGAATCCCCGCTATCATGGGCCTGACTTTATGCATGACAAAATAGTCAACAGCCTTACGGCCAAAGAAGAAGCCGACATCAACTGTCGCGCTTCCCATTTTTACAGCAAAGCTTGCCACGTTGACCCAGTTAGCACCCGGCACTCCCGCCGCAACCATCACTACGCCGACCTTCTTTACCCATTTGTTCCTATCGTCTAGCCGCTTGAGCCCCTTAAGATTGGACATAGACGCTTTGGCACGCTTTCCAAGCCATACAGTGTTCGCAATTACCTTGGTGACGCTGTATTGGCCAGTGGGGTCCACTCGATTGACAGGATTCCCATGGCAGTAAGCGTATGCATTGATTCCTCCCCGCGAGAAGGGGCTTAGCCGATCCGCGCTGAGAAATCGCATTAATGCTGGGCTGTACATACGCCTGCCTTTTCCGAGCAGATAATTACTGGTAGCGCTGTCACGCAGTTCAGCATTGAATGCGATCATAGCAGCGCCATTGTCATGAACTACACCATAGGGGCTATATGCGCAGACCCTACGGCCAGCATTGGGCAAGAATGAGCTGGATAAATGGAGATGCAATATTCCTTCGTCCACCATGCCCCCCCCTTTTTTGTAGAGCATATTCTATAGCCAACGGCCCCTCATGATTACTGACAGAAATGACAGGGCGCAAAGGGGTTAGCGAGGTACCTGCCGGGGCCCCGCTATCTGGAATCAGTAATCGATCCGCACATCCCCTTTCGGCACGCTGCAGCACGACAGGATGTAGCCCTCGGCTTCATCCTCTTCGGTAATGCCGCCGTTGTGCTCCATTTCTACTTCGCCGCCCAGTTTGAGCACCTTGCAGGTGCCGCAGATGCCCATGCCGCAAGCTTTGGGGATCATCAGGCCAACTTTGGCTGCCGCAGCATGCACGGTCTCGCCCGGGGCAACGCGGATGCTCTTCTCGCTGCCGATGAACTCCACCAGATTGAGGTCGGAAACGTCCAGCTCAGGTGCATCGGCCGCCTGCTCGGCGTGCTCCACGGCGTCGGCTTTGGCTTCCGCCGGCGTCGCGCCGAACGACTCCTCGTGATAATTCTTCATGTCGAAGCCGACCGCTTCAAGCATGCGCTTGACCGCCGTCATGTACGGCGTCGGGCCGCAGCAGAACACAACGCGCTCCATGTAGTCCGGCGCAATCAACTCCATCAGCCGCTGGTTCAGGTAACCGCGGTAACCCGCCCACGGCTCGCCCAGGCCATGCTTTTCGCAAATGATGTGCAGGCTGAAGTTGGGGATGCGCGACGCCATCTGCTCCAGCTCGCGGTGGTAGATGATGTCTTTCGGCGAACGGGCGCTGTGGACGAACACCATGTCGACGTTGGCATTGGTGTCGTAGAACCAGCGCGCCATCGACATCACTGGGGTAATACCGACGCCGCCCGACAGGTACAGCACCTTGCCAGCAGGGAAGTCGATGGCGTTGAACAGCCCCACCGGGCCGTGCACCGGCAGCTCGGCGCCTTCGTGCATGGTGTCGTGCAGGAAGTTCGACACCAGGCCACCCGGCACACGCTTGACGGTGATCGAGAAGCTGTACGGCACTGACGGCGAACTGGAGATGGTGTAGGAGCGCATCACCGGCTTGCCTTCGATCTCCAGCTCCAGGGTGACGAACTGCCCTGGCTTGAAGAAGAACATGATCGGCTGGTCGGCCATGAAGCAGAAGGTGCGCACGTCCCAGGTCTCCTGGATGACCTTGACGCAGCGCACGATGTGGCGGCCGTTGGCCCAGGTCTGGGTAGTGACCGGATTGAGGAAGGTATCGGACATGTTCATCTCCAGCGGCCGACTATCGGGCTTTATATGGCTTGGATAATGCGCAAGCTGAGAGCGACGTACATTCCTGCCAGCGACATCGGCGTGCTTATCGCGACCAGCCCCGCGATACAAGGGCTGGCGCGTCGTTATTCAAATCGGCCATGTCGCCCATGGATACGGTTCGCGGCGTCTTCGGACGCACACTCCACGGCAAAACAACATGCTGTTTTCTGACAAGCAGCCTTGCGGCACCACAACAACGATTAGCCACCTTTTGCCGGCCGCATACGGCCCCGAGGAATACACGATGGACGTCACCGCAACCCTGAGCCTGGGCGATCCACTGGAACCTGCACGCAAGGCCACCGCCGAGATGCTGCAGACCCGCGAGCGAACCTACTCGCTGCCCCAGCCTTTCTACACCGACGAGCGTCTGTTCCAAATCGACATGCAGGAGATCTTCCACAAAGAATGGCTGATCGCCGGCATGACCTGCGAGATCCCGGCGAAAGGCAACTACATCACCCTGCAGATCGGCAAGAACCCGATCATCGTTATCCGTGGTGCCGAAGGTAAGGTGCACGCCTTCCACAACGTCTGCCGTCACCGCGGTTCACGCCTGTGCGTGAGCGACAAAGGCAAGGTGGCCAAGCTGGTCTGCCACTACCACCAGTGGACCTACGAACTGGACGGTCGCCTGCTGTTCGCCGGTACCGAGATGGGCGCCGACTTCGACATGAAGGAATATGGCCTGAAGCCAGTGAACGTGAAGGTGGCCGGCGGCTACATCTTCATCAGCCTGGCGGAAAACCCGCCCGCCATCGACGAGTTCCTGGCCACGCTCGAGCACTACATGGAACCGTACGACATGGAGAACACCAAGGTGGCGGTGCAGACCACCTTGATGGAAAAGGCCAACTGGAAACTGGTGCTGGAAAACAACCGCGAGTGCTACCACTGCTCCGGTTCGCACCCGGAACTGCTGCAAACCCTGCTGGAATGGGACGATACCAACGACCCGCGTGCCAGCCAGGAATTCAAGGACCACGTGGCCGCCTCCGCCGCTGCCTGGGAAGCCGAGAAGATCCCTTACCTGCACAAGAGCCACGGCCTGCGTAACCGCATCGTGCGCATGCCGCTGCTCAAGGGCACCGTGTCGATGACCATGGACGGCAAGCAGGCCTGCCAGAAGCTGATGGGTCGCATCAAGAACCCGGACCTGGGCTCGATGCGCATCCTGCACCTGCCGCACTCGTGGAACCACTGCATGGGCGACCACATGATCGTGTTCACCGTGTGGCCGATCAGCGCCCAGGAGACCATGGTCACCACCAAGTGGCTGGTGCACAAGGATGCCGTCGAAGGTGTGGACTACAACCCCGAGAACATGCGCAAGGTGTGGGATGCCACCAACGACCAAGACCGCCGTCTGGCGGAAGAGAACCAGCGTGGGATCAACTCCACCGCGTACCAACCCGGCCCGTATTCGAAGACTTACGAGTTTGGTGTGGTGAACTTCATTGACTGGTACAGCGGGCGGATGCTGAACAACCTGGGAGCAGAGCCGGCGCCGTATCTGAAGGAAGTGCAGGCGCAGTAAATACGCAACTAGGCTTACAGCGCTCCGACTGATTTCAGGTCGGAGCGCATCAAGCCACCTACAGCCACTGAGGGCCAGTGCTAGACCTGAACCTCATAGGTAGGCGTTCTCCAGAAACTTATCCTGTTCGCAACTGCTGTCAACCCTCTACCCACGTTAGCGGCCATCTCGTCCATCATTGTGACGTCCATTAACGTCTCCAGTGCCACGCCAGGGATTTCACGCGGATATCTCCAAAAGTACCTGCTTACCTCACGGGCTGCAGCAAGGTTGCCAGTCAATCCACCGCTAAGGTTAGTCACTGAGTTCACCAGGCCCAATACATCCGTAGCCGTTTGCAAGGCTGGCGTCACACCAGAGGTCGCAGCGATCACTTGCCCAGCAAGACCTGCGCTCCCCGTTATGAAGAACTGCTGGTTGGATACCCTAGATAAATGGGGTAACTCATTATGAACAACCGGGGTTTCCCTTCCTGAGTTAGTAATCCTGGCCTTGAAAGCAATCCGGCGCCCCACTACATTCTTGACGGTACGCACCACAGAACCGACCAAAGTGGCAGCACTGGACACCACACTGACGGACCTGAGCAAGATGCTCCAGGCCGCTCCGCTCGGGTCATGGCGATTCACGGGATCAGCGCCGCAATAGACGTAACTGTTGATCCCCCCCCTGGAAAATGGGCTTAGCCTGTCGTGCGTAATGAATCGCATCAGGTTTGGGCTATAGAAGCGATGGCCATTTCCCAATGGGTAACTGCCAGTCAAGGGGTCTTGATACTGCCCACAGAATGCAAGCCCTGGTACAGGCGCTGCGTTCATGATGCCGTAAGGCGAATAAACCCGCGGGCTGAAGGCTAACCCATGCAGAACTGATAGTTGCCGATCGGCGCTCAACAAGAATGTCGCCATGAGTGATCCACAAAACAGGGAGTTGTGGACACGGTAATGGCTGATTGAAATTTTGAGTACTAGCAAAAATGTCAGGCAGAACGCTGATCATTATTTGATCATATTGGCGGAGCCCTCATTCTCACTGGGCTGCAGCGGAGTTCATACACCTTGTCCACAGAGAGACCAACAGACTTTGTGAGCAAACGATGAAATGTGTGCAATAGGGTTGTGGATAAGCGATTCAATGCCCTGTTTTTCAAGGAACAAGCAGGATTCAGACGAAATGATCATTTTTTGAACAAATCTATCAAAACCTTGAACGACGCAGCCTGCAGCCGTAACCGAACAGATTATCCACAGACCGGCTAACAGCGATTGTGGGCAAAATCAGGAAGATGCTGGCTTGTGCGTTTACGACGACTGGCACAGTCCCTGAACGGTTTTTGATCAAAACCCTGAAGAACCCGCCGCACAAGGCCTGTGGACATGCACCAACACTTTATCCACACCTTGACGAACAGATTTGGTGGGCAAAAGCGCTCGCTCGATGCTGAGTATTGAATGAGGGGAGCGCCCTTGCCGGGGCGCTCCCAAAAAGAGACCTCTAGCCCTCCTGCTTCAGCGCAGGACGCCCTCTTCCACCAGCAGCTTGAGGATCGCCTCAGCGCCTTCCTGCGGCGAAACGTCCTTCAGCACCTTGCCACCACCGCCACTGGCCTTGGCCGTCGCGGCCTTCATGCGGTCGGCGCCACTCTTGGCCTTGATTACCTTCAAGCGCTTGGGCCGTGGACGGGCCGGTTGCAGCTCGGCTTCGGCCAACAGTTCATCTTCGACAATGGCCACGTTACGCGCCGCCAATACCCCCCGGCGCGCAGGCCCAAAAGCGCTCTGGCGCGGCTTGGGCGCCGCGTTATCCACAGTCGCCAGCAATGGCAGACGCACCTTCAAGCGACGCCGCTGACCACGCGGCAAAGCCTGCAACACCTGCGCGGTGCCGTTGTCGATCGACTCCACTTCGGCCAACCCGACAATCAGCGGCCAGCCGAGCTTTTCGGCCAGCAGGAACGGCAACATGCCCGATCCCTCGCCAGTCTCGGCCTGGCTGCCGGTCAGCACCAGTTGGGCCCCGGCGTCGCGCAGATAATCGCCCAGCACGCCCAGCACATCGGCCCCGGCCGGTTGCTCCAGCACGTCGAGGTGGTCCAGTCCCATGCCCAGGTAAGCGCGCAAGGCCTCTTCCTGTGGATCGCCCGCATGCACCACCTGCAAGTTATCCCCAGCCAGCTGCAAACCCAACTCCACGGCACGGGCATCCTGCTCGGCGCGGCGGGCGCGGCCAGAGCTGGGGTGGGCACCAATGGAAACCAGGCTGATCACTTTCGTACTCATGCTCGTGCCCTTATGCCGCGTCGCGCTGGCCGCTGCTGCGGAAGTTGTCCACAGCCTCAATCAGCGCCTTGAGAATCGCCGAGCTGTCGCCAATCACCGACAGGTCAGCCCGTTTGATCATGTCGCAGCCTGGATCCATATTGATCGCCACCACCTTGTCGCAGGCACCGATACCCTGCAGGTGCTGGATCGCGCCCGAGATACCCACAGCCACGTAGACACGCGCGGTAACCCAGGTGCCGGTAGCCCCCACCTGGCGGTTGCGCGGCATGAAACCGTCATCCACCGCCACCCGCGAAGCGCCTTCGGTGGCGCCAAGGGCCGCTGTGGCCTTGTGGTAGAGGTCCCAGTCCTTGACCCCGTTGCCGCCCGAGACGATGAACTCGGCCTCAGCCATGGCAATGGTGGCAGGGTCCACGGCCACCGAGCCGAGGTCTTCGATGCGCGACAGGCTTCGCGCCACGCTTGTGGACAACTCCACCGGCAAGGCTTCGTGACGGGTTTCGCTGACCGGTTCGGCGCACTCGGCCGCCGCCAGGATCAGGCGCGGCACGGTGCGTTGCAGGTCTTGCTGGCCGGCACCGGCGCGACCGATGCACTGGCCGTCCTTGATCTGCCATACCCGCGTTGCCGGGCGCTCGCCCAGCGCGGCGCCCAGGCGCCGACCCAGTTCACCGCCACCGGTGCGGCTGTCGGGCAGCAGCCAGTGGCGCGGCGCGAACTGGTTATCCACAGCCCGCAGGCCCTGCACCAGTTGCTCCGGTGCATAACCTTCAAAGGCCTCGCCTTCGATAACCAGCAGGCGGTCGACACCGGCTGTGGAAAAGTTGCTTTCCTTGTGCTCGTTGAACACCACGGCCAGCACCGCCCCGTCGCTGCCGGCCAGGCTGTGGGCCAGGCCAAGCAGGTCGCGGTCGTGGCTGCTCAGGCGGCCGCCAACCATGTCCGGCACCACGGCAATGTAGAACGCCGGCGCCGCCACCTGGTGCAGTGGCAACTTGACCTCGACTGTTGCCGTGCGCCGCCCGCCCGCGCCGGTGCCCTGCTGGGCGCCGCTGCGGTCGATACGCTTGATGCCGGCCGGGCCGACAAAGCCCGCGGCAATCGCATGTGGGTTCTTGCGGATGATGCCGTTAGGCCCCATCCAGCTGGTCTGTTGCGTCTGCATCGCGGCATGCAGCGGGTGCAGGCGGTTACGGGCGATCCACTCGGCGCGTGGGTCGCGGCGGATAATGTCGCTCATCAGTGCACCTCCGCAGGTTCACGTTTAGCCGTTTGCGGCTTTGGGACAGTGGATGCGTCCTCCTCGATCAGCACGTCGGCCACCAGTTCGGCCAAGTCCTTGATCTGTGGGCGCGGCTCGACCACGCCTTCAAGCATGGCGGTGCACTGCGGGCAACCCACGGCTACCAGCTCGGCCTCGGTCTCACGAATGTCGTCCATGCGCATATCGGGAATACGCTGCTTGCCAGGGATGTCAGTGATCGGCGCACCGCCACCACCACCGCAGCAACGGGAACGGAAGCCCGAACGCTGCATCTCGCGCACCTCGATACCCAGCGCCTTGAGCACTTCGCGCGGGGCTTCGTACTCGCCGTTGTAGCGGCCCAGGTAGCACGGATCGTGGTAGGTGACGCTGCCGCCCTTGTGTTGGCCCAGGTTGAGCTTCTTGGCCGCGATCAGTTCGGCGATGTAGGTGCTGTGGTGCTGCACCTGGTAGTCACCACCCAGGGCGCCGTATTCGTTCTTCAGCACATGGAAGCTGTGCGGGTCGCAGGTGACGATGCGCTGGAACTTGTACTTGGCCAAGGTCTGGATATTGCGCTTGGCCAGTTGCTGGAAGGTCGCCTCATCGCCCAGACGACGCGCCACGTCGCCGCTGTCGCGCTCTTCCAGGCCGAGTACGGCGAAGTCCACACCCGAGGCTTTCAATACTTTGACAAACGAACGCAAAGTGCGTTGGTTACGCATGTCGAAGGCACCATCACCGACCCAGAACAACACTTCGGTCGCTTTCACTTCAGACAGCAGCCGCAGATTAAGGTCGGCAGCCCAGTTCATGCGCCCGCCGGGGGCGAAGCCGCCGGGGTTGTCGGTGGCGATCAGGTTGTCCAGCACCTCGGCGCCCTTGTTCGGGGTTGCGCCCTTTTCCAGGGTGAGGTGGCGGCGCATGTCGACGATGGCATCGACGTGCTCGATCATCATCGGGCACTCCTCGACGCAGGCACGGCAGGTGGTGCAGGACCACAGCGTTTCGGCGTCGACCAGGCCATTGACGATCGGCTGGTGTGGATTGCCGCCGTGTTCGCCGATCGGTTTGCCAGGGTATGGGCTACCGGCGAATTGCGCGTCAGTGCCACCGGCAAGGCCGATGACCATGTCCTGGATGAGTTTTTTCGGGTTCAACGGCTGGCCAGCGGCAAAGGCCGGGCACATGGCTTCACATTTACCGCACTGCACGCAGGCATCGAAGCCCAGCAGCTGGTTCCAGGTGAAGTCCACCGGCTTTTCCACGCCAAGGGGAGCGTTCGGGTCTTCCAGGTCCAGCGGCTTGAGGCCGGTGGAGCGGCCGCCGCCGAAGCGTTCGGCACGGCGGTGCCAGGCCAGGTGCAAGGCACCGGCGAAGGCGTGCTTCATCGGGCCGCCCCAGGTCATGCCAAAGAACAGCTCCGACACACCCCACAGCACGCCCAGGCCCAGAACGGCGACCATCACCCAACCACCGGTGTTGGCCGGCAGAATTCCGGCGACCGGCAGGGTGGCAATGAAGAAGCTCACGGCGAACGCCAGCAAACTCTTCGGCAGGCGCATCCACGGGCCCTTGGACAGGCGAGAGGGCGGGTTGAGGCGGCGTTTGAAGACAAAGATGGCACCGGTGAACATGATCACCGTGGCTACCAGCAGTGCGTAGCCGAGGATCTTGCTCTGCAGGCCAAAACCATGCACCAGAATGGCCAGCACAGCAGACAGCACAAAGCCGCCCGCAGTGGCCACGTGGGTCTTGGACATGTATTTGTCGCGCTCAACCACGTGGTGCAGGTCCACCAGGTAGCGGCGCGGCATGGCCAGCAGGCCGCCGATCAGGTTGACCTTGGACGGCCGGCCACGGCGCCACATGCGCACCCGGCGCAAGGCACCGAGCACTGCCAGGCCAAGGGCAGCGAACAGCAGGATGGGTAGAAGGGTGTTCAACATGGGAGGCTCCCACAAACAGCTGGATTCTTGCGCCGACCAGAGGGCGAGACTGGCCCCATGTAGGAGCGGGTTTACCCGCGAATGCGTTCGGTCAGGCAACAGTGTTGTCAGTGCTGACGCATTCGCGGGTAAACCCGCTCCTACAGGGATCGCGCCCGATGGCGGCGACTGTTAACGATCAGAAGTCCTTGCACAGGCGCAAGGCGTCGTAGATCGCCGCATGCACGTTGCGCTGGGCCACGCAGTCGCCGATGCGGTACAGCAGGTAGCCTTCGCCCGGCTGGCTGAGGATCGGCTGTGGCTTGATGGCGAACAGCGCCTCCACGTCGATCTGGCCCTTGTTGCGCGAACCTTCCTTGAGCGCGTAGTACAGCTCTTCGTCAGGCCGCACGCCGTTCTCGACCACTACCTGATCGACCACGCGCTCTTCCTTGGCGCCGGTGTATTCGTTCTCCAGTACCGCCACCAGCTTGTCGCCTTCGCGGTAGACCTTTTCCAGCATCATGTCGCCGGTCATGATCACTTCTTTGGGGTACATGCTGCGGTAGTAGGTGGGGAAGGTGGTCCCCCCCATGGCCACGCCTGGCTTGATGTCGTCGGTGACGATCTCGACCTGGCTGCCCTTGTCAGCGATGAAGTCGGCGACCGACATACCGGTGAATTCGCAGATGGTGTCGTACACCAGCACGTTCTTGCCCGGCGCTACCTTGCCATCGAGCACATCCCAGCTGCTGACCACCAGCCCTTCAGCGGCGCCCCAGTGCTCGTTCTGCTCCAGGAACGAGTGCCCACCTACGGCCAGCACGATGACGTCCGGGCGCAGGTCCTGGATCGCCGCCACATCAGCGGCAGTGCCCAGGCGCAAGTCGACTTTCAGGCGAGCCAGCTCAAGCTGGTACCAGCGGGTGATACCGGCAATCTGGTCACGCTGCGGGGCCTTGGCGGCAATGGTGATCTGCCCGCCAATCTGGTCCCTCTTCTCGAACAGGGTCACGTCGTGGCCGCGTTCAGCAGCCACGCGGGCCGCTTCCATGCCGGCAGGGCCTGCACCAACCACCACCACCTTGCGTTTGACGCCGGTGGTCTTCTCGATGATGTGCGGCACACCCATGTACTCACGGGAGGTCGCGGCGTTCTGGATGCACAGCACATCCAGGCCCTGGTACTGGCGGTCGATGCAGTAGTTGGCACCGACGCACTGCTTGATCTGGTCGATCTGGCCCATCTTGATCTTGGCGATCAGGTGCGGGTCGGCCATGTGCGCACGGGTCATGCCGACCATGTCCACGTAGCCGCCTTCAAGGATGCGCGTGGCCTGGTTCGGGTCTTTGATGTTCTGCGCGTGCAGCACCGGGACCTTGACCACTTCCTTGATACCGGCTGCCAGGTGCAGGAACGGCTCCGGCGGGTAGCTCATGTTGGGGATGACGTTGGCCAGGGTGTTGTGGGTATCGCAACCCGAGCCGACCACGCCGATGAAGTCGAGCATGCCGGTGGCGTCGTAGTAGGCAGCGATCTGCTTCATGTCCTCGTGGCTGAGGCCATCAGGGTGGAACTCGTCACCACAGATACGCATGCCCACGCAGAAGTCGTCACCCACTTCGGCGCGCACAGCTTTCAGTACTTCCAGGCCGAATTTCATGCGGCCTTCAAAGGTACCGCCCCATTCGTCGGTACGTTTGTTGACCCGTGGGCTCCAGAACTGGTCGATCATGTGCTGGTGCACCGCCGACAATTCCACGCCGTCCAGGCCGCCCTCTTTGGCGCGACGCGCAGCCTGCGCGTAGTTGCCGATTACCCGCCAGATCTCTTCCACCTCGATGGTTTTGCAGGTAGCGCGGTGCACAGGTTCGCGAATGCCCGATGGCGACATCAGCGTCGGCCAGTTGAAGCCGTCCCAGCGCGAGCGGCGGCCCATGTGGGTAATCTGGATCATGATCTTGGCGCCATGCTTGTGCATGGCGTCGGCAAGGTTCTGGAAGTGCGGGATGATGCGGTCGGTCGACAAGTTGACCGATGCCCACCATTCCTGCGGGCTGTCGATGGCAACCACCGACGAGCCGCCACAGATGGCCAGGCCGATGCCGCCCTTGGCCTTCTCTTCGTAGTACTTCACATAGCGGTCGGTCGTCATGCCGCCGTCAGTGGCGTAGACCTCGGCGTGCGCGGTGCTGAGCACACGGTTGCGGATGGTCAGTTTGCCGATCTGGATCGGCTGAAACATTGCTTCGAATGCCATGACGCTATCTCCGGCTTACAACGGCTTCGTAACGAACAGGCCATCTTCGTGGCCTTCTTCCGACCCGCCATAGACCTGCTCGGCCACGGTGCGGATATTGCTGCCGCGGGCAGCGAGAATCTGGTCCATCGCGCCAGCGAACCAGCCGGTGAACATGTAGTCGACCTTGCGGCCGCACTTGCCATAGACGTACACGAACGCAGAGTGCTTGAGCTTGACGCTGCAGGTACCTTTATCCAGGTCGATATCCTGAATCTCGAACAGGCCCCAGCCGCGCTGGCTCAGGCGCTTCATGTAGTGCTCGAACACCGCCACGCCTTCCAGGCCATGGCACTCGGCCTCTTTTTCACACCAGTGCCAGGCAGACTTGTAGCCAGCCTTGTAGAGGATCTCGGCATAGGCGTCGGCGCCCAGCACTTCCTCGATGCCGATGTGGTTATTGACGAAGAAATGCCGCGGCACATACAGCATCGGCAAGGCGTCGCTGGTCCAGACACCGGTCTCGCTGTCGACTTCGATTGGCAATTGCGGGGCGATTTTGGCCATGGAAACTCAACTCCATAAAATTTTTTTGTGGGTGCCCCGGCGTTGCTGGCAGGGGCTATCAGGCTTGGAGAGCGGCTTACTCGCCCCAGACATCCTTGAGGACGTTGACCCAGTTCTCGCCCATGATCTTGCGCACCACACGCTCGGAGTGGCCGCGTTTCAGCAAGGTCTCGGTGAGGTTGGGGAATTCGCCGACAGTGCGAATGCCCAGCGGGTTGATGATCTTGCCGAAGTTGGTCAGGCGGCGGGCGTAGCCCTTGTCATGGGTCAGGTATTCGAAGAAGTCCTGGCCGTGCCCCTGGGTGAAGTCGGTACCGATACCGATGGCGTCTTCACCGACGATATTCATGGTGTACTCGATGGCCTCGGCGTAGTCATCGATGGTCGAGTCAATGCCTTTGGCCAGGAACGGCGCGAACATGGTGACGCCAACGAAACCGCCGTGATCAGCGATGAACTTCAGCTCTTCGTCCGACTTGTTGCGCGGGTGCTCTTTCAGGCCCGAGGGCAGGCAGTGCGAGTAGCACACCGGCTTTTTCGATTCGAGGATGACTTCTTCGGAAGTCTTGGAGCCAACGTGGGACAGGTCGCACATGATGCCGACACGGTTCATCTCGGCAACGATCTCGCGACCGAAGCCGGACAGCCCGCCGTCACGCTCGTAGCAGCCGGTGCCCACCAGGTTCTGGGTGTTGTAGCACATCTGCACGATGCCCACGCCCAGCTGCTTGAACACATCCACATAAGCGATCTGGTCTTCGAACGCATGGGCGTTCTGGAAGCCGAAGAGGATGCCGGTCTTGCCCAGTTCCTTGGCCTTGCGGATGTCGGCGGTGGTACGCACCGGCATCACCAGGTCGCTGTTGTCGCGGATCAGCTTCTGGCTGGACGCGATGTTGTCGACGGTAGCCTTGAACCCTTCCCAGACCGACACCGTGCAGTTGGCCGCAGTGAGGCCGCCTTTGCGCATGTCTTCGAACAGCTCGCGGTTCCATTTGGCGATGATCAGGCCATCGATGACGATGCTGTCGGCGTGTAGTTCGGCTGGGCTCATCAGGCTGTCCCCTTTTATAGAGTTGGGTCGCGCCAAACCTTCTGCCGGCGCTTTGAGGCCAGCATATGCCTGTGCCCCGAGGCGCCCCGGTGCAAAAACGACAGGGGGTTTGCCGAAAGCGTCAATGCGCGACAAGAGCGCGTCTGGCGCGTGTTCCGGGGATGCGAGACAGTCTCGATAACGACATTTGCGGCCGGTACATGAACATTTGGTCAGGGAGCTACCACCTGGCCTCTGGCTGAGCGAGAATCCTTGCGATTCGACAGCCTGTTGAGGAGAAAACGGATGAAATCAATGGCATGGCTGGTGCTGCTGGCCATCGTGAGCGGGGCCCAGGCCAGTGAGGACGAAAGCACACCTTGCGACAATGTGGAGACCGACCAGCAAACCTTCGCCTGTGCAGCATTCAACAAGCAGGTCGCCGAGCGTGAGCTGCAGTCGGCCTACGAAGACCTGGTCGCGCGCATGCGTGATCAGTTCGGCGACGAGGCAGGCCTGATGTCGCGAATAGAGGCAGCCGAGAAAGTCTGGAGCCAACTGCGCGATGCAGACTGCAAGGTCGAAACCCATGCTGAACAACCCGGCAGCAGGGCCTACCAGATCGCCTGGAACAGCTGCATTGCACAGCGCAGCGATGAGCGAGCCGAGTATTTGCGCAGCCTGGGCGCGCAAAACAGTGACGAGCCAGCACCCGAAGATTGATCAGCACGTGTGAGTGAAGGATCAACTCCAGGGGAACAACGTGCCGCTGATGCCCCCTGCGTAATTGCTCGATAGTGCCCCCAGACCACGTGCTCACCATGTGTGTCTTGGAACTCACAACTATCAAGGAATTACAAAGTGGCTGACATCAAAGTTGAAATGGAAAAAATCCGCAAAGAGGGTCAAGAGCGCGTAGCCGCTACCGGCCAGACCATCTGCGTCTTCGCTGACAATGTCCCTGCCAACATTGCAGAAGACATCCTGGCCGGCATGCGTTTGATGACCGAACTGGCCAACAAGAAGTTCGACAAGGAGACCCAGCAGCGCGAGTGGTACAACTTCTACAACGATGGCCTGATCAAGTTTGGCTGGACCATGACGGGCGCAGCACATGCCGAAGATGCCATTGATGAGGACAACCTGACCCTGGCAGAGCTGATTACCAAGTCCGTCACCATCAGCGTCTCCGCGGACCCTCGTCGCGCCGCCTGCGCCAGGCGTGTTCTGCAAATTGTCGTGCAGAAGCCGGAAGTCAAGGCGCACCTGGAAAAGCACAGCCATAGTGAATCCGGCAAATCGAGCAACTTCGTGGTCGCCCAGTGCGAAATGACGCCACAAGGCCTGCCGGCGATGCACATGACCAGCTTCCAGGCCAGCTACGACTCGAAAGTCGAGCGTGAAGGCGCCCTGACCCGCAAGGTCGACAAGACCTCTACCCGCGTTTATCGCGCTTCGCAACAAGGCACGTTCAGCGTTCGTCACTTCGACGCTGCACGTGATCTTGTGAATGAGAAGATAAAAGGCGACATCGCCGCGTTTCTCGCTATCTGATTAGCGAGACCGGGTACCAGCTCTCTGGTACCCGGTTCTGGTCATCTGCATCCATCAAGGAGCAATGCCACATGGGCGATACGAACCTGGATACCCGTGTATTCGAGGAGCGGCTAAGCATCAAGCCTGCGCCCTGGCTGACACTTGAGACATGGGAAGACTTGCAGCTATGCCTGCGTTATTCACAAGCAGTGGCCAATGAAAAATTCTCGATGGAGACCCAGCCTCAGCAATGGTTCACTGTCGCTCTCGCCACCTTGCAATCATTGAAATTCACCCTGTTCGAACACACTCATAAAACCATCGTGTATGAGCCACACTTGCTTGCATTAAGCGATGTTTACAGTGGCTATCTACCCCCGCCCCGCGAGAAAGGACCTTGGTTCAAGAGCCTCGAAGAAAATGTTCAAGCCGCTCTGCAGTCGGCCGGTACGCGTACCTTCACCGTCATGAACGCCTCTTCACATCTCAGTATCGAAATGGACCATGAAGGGGACCAGGTCCCGGTTGCGATCCTGTTTTATGCCTACTGCGTTACCGACCCGGTCGAGCCCACCAGAAAGTTGAACCTGATATTTGACCATTTGGGTGCACGCTTCAATGCAGCGGATTTCGCCCCGCTTCGCAAAGATCTGCAAGCAAGGAATCGCGAAAAGCTAAGGGCCATTCTCGAGCGTGAACTGGATTAAAGCTCACTTTGTACCGCTGGGCCGTCGCTCCTCCCGCGGGCACCGTCCAAACCTCAGCTTGTAGCGCCGCGTGAAATAGGATGGCAGTTCAAACCCGCACGCAAGGCTGACTTCAGTCACCGACATGTCGGTCTGGGCCAACAGCTGGCGCGCCTTGTCCAGCCGTAACCCGAGATAGAAACCGCTCGGGGTTGCATCAAGGTGCATGCGAAACAAACGCTCCAGTTGACGCCTTGTCACCTTGATCGCGGCAGCCAGTTCCAGCGTACTCAACGGTGGCTCGATGTGTTTTTCCATTTCGCCAATGGCATGGACCAGCTTCTTGTTGCTGATGCCATAACGCGCACCGATCTGCATGCGCTGGTGGTCCTGGCGCTGACGGATACGACCCAGCACGAACTGCTCCGACACCTTGACCGCCAGTTCGCTGCCGTGAGACTGGGCAATCAGGTGCAGCATCAAATCGATCGAGGCGGTTCCGCCAGCGCAGGTGATGCGGCTGCGGTCAATTTCGAACAGCTCCTGGGTGGCTTGAAGGCCTGGATAGCGTTCCTTGAATGCCTCAAGCGCCTCCCAATGCAATGTCGCCCGGTAGCCCTCGAGCAGCCCTGCCTCGGCCAGCACCATCGCGCCCGTGTCGATGCCACCGAGCATGACAGCTTCGTGGTTGAGCCGGCGCAGCGCATGCAGCAGTTTGGGTGCGACATTGGCCAGTGGCTCAAAGCCCGCAACCACCAGCAGGATGTTGGCCGGCTCTCCTTCCCCCAGGGCGGCATCGGCATTGATCGACATGCCATTGCTCGCCAGCACCGCCTCACCGTCCAGGCTAAGCACCTGCCACCGGTACAACTGCCCGCCAAAACGATTGGCCACCCGCAGTGGCTCCACCGCCGAAATGAACCCCATGGCAGAAAAGCCGGGCACCAACAGAAAGGCAATCGTCTCCATCATCCCCTCCTCCACAGAAACTGGTCGCCCCGGTGCTAATTCCTGTCGCTAGCGTGCGCTTGGGCAAGGTAGCGCCAGCGTAGCGTATTCACACGGTCCGCAGAGGCCGCCCTCAATAACAATATGCACTGCCGATGGAGAGCCACCATGCACAGCTTGATCCGCCGCAGCCTGTTGCCCCTTGCCCTGAGCAGCATCGTCGCCACCCCGCTTTTCGCCGCCGAGCCCGCCGCCTGCAAAAACGTGCGCCTGGGCGTGGTCAACTGGACCGACGTCATTGCCACCAGCGCCATGGCCCAGGTACTGCTCGACGGCCTGGGGTACCAGACCAAACAGACCAGTGCCTCGCAACAGATCATCTTCGCCGGCATACGCGACAAACGCCTGGACATGTTCCTGGGTTACTGGAACCCGATCATGACCCAGACCATTACCCCGTTCGTCGATGCCAACCAGGTCAAGGTGCTGGACAAGCCAAGCCTGGAGGACGCGCGCGCCACCTTGGCCGTGCCGAAATACCTCTACGACAAGGGCCTGAAGACCTTCGCCGACATCCACAAGTTCGAGAAAGAGCTGGGCGGCAAGATCTATGGCATCGAACCGGGTTCCGGTGCCAATACGCAGATCAAAGCGATGATCACCAAGAACCAGTTCGACTTGGGCAAGTTCCAGCTGGTCGAGTCCAGCGAGGCCGGCATGCTCGCCGCCGTCGACCGCGCGGTGCGGCGCAAGGAGGCCGTGGTGTTCTTCGGTTGGGCGCCGCACCCGATGAACGTGAACATCGACATGGCCTACCTGGGTGACAGCCAGGATGCACTCGGCCCTGACGAAGGCCGTGCGACGGTGTGGACAGTGACGGCGCCGGACTACGCCGAACGCTGCCCCAATGCCCACCGCCTGCTGGCCAACCTGAAGTTCAGCGCCGAGGACGAGAGCCGCATGATGCAGCCACTGCTTGACCACAAAGACGCGCTGGAATCGGCCCGCCAGTGGCTCAAGGACCACCCCGAGGACAAGGCGCGCTGGCTTGAGGGTGTGACCACCTTCGATGGCAAGCCGGCCGCGGACAACCTCAAGCTTACCGCCAACTGACAGGGCCCTTTCGCGGGCACGCCCGCTCCCACAGGTACAGCGCCACACTCGGGATCACATTGATCCTGTGGGAACGGGCATGCCCGCGAAAAAGCCAACACCGACATCACAAGGAACTGCACCATGAACCACGACGTCATCATCACCTGCGCCCTCACCGGCGCCGGCGACACCGCCTCGAAAAGCCACCTGGTCCCGGTCACGCCCAAACAGATCGCCGAATCCGCCGTAGAGGCCGCCAAGGCCGGCGCCACCGTGGTCCACTGCCACGTCCGCGACCCACAGACCGGCCGTTTCAGCCGTGATGTAAACCTCTACCGCGAAGTCATGGAGCGTATCCGCGAAGCCGACGTGGACATCATCGTCAACCTCACCGCCGGCATGGGCGGCGACCTGGAAATCGGCCCGGGTGAAACGCCGCTGGCGTTCGGCCCGGGCACCGACCTGATCGGCCCGCTGGAGCGCCTGGCCCATGTCGAAGCACTGTTGCCGGAAATCTGCACCCTCGACTGCGGCACCCTCAACTTCGGCGATGGCAACTCGATCTACGTGTCCACCCCGGCCCAACTGCGCGCCGGTGCCAAACGCATTACCGAACTGGGGGTGAAGGCCGAGCTGGAAATCTTCGACACCGGCCACCTGTGGTTCGCCAAGCAAATGATGAAGGAAGGCCTGCTTGAAGACCCGTTGTTCCAGCTGTGCCTGGGCATCCCGTGGGGCGCACCGGCCGACACCACCACCATGAAGGCCATGGTCGACAACCTGCCTGCCAACGTCACTTGGGCCGGCTTCGGCATCGGCCGCATGCAGATGCCCATGGCCGCGCAGGCCGTGTTGCTCGGCGGGAATGTGCGGGTGGGCCTGGAAGACAACTTGTATCTGGACCGTGGCGTGCTGGCCAGCAATGGCCAACTGGTGGAACGCGCAAGCGAGATCATCACCCGCATGGGTGGCCGCGTGCTCAGCCCGGCAGAAGGTCGGGAAAAAATGAACCTCAAGCGCCGCTGATCCTTTCAACGATCGCAAATGCGCCGAAGACCCTGTGGGAGCGGGCGTGCCCGCGAAGCAGGCAACGCGATGGATGGCACCGGCCGTGCCGGTGTTCGCGGGCATGCCCGCTCCCACAGGGTTAGGCATTAACCCTGATGACTGTGTTTTACCCTGAGGACCAGCTATGCCCTTTATCACTGAAATCAAAACCTTCGCCGCCCTGGGTAGCGGCGTGATCGGCAGCGGCTGGGTCGCCCGCGCCCTGGCCCATGGCCTGGACGTGGTGGCCTGGGATCCCGCGCCCGGCGCCGAACAGGCACTGCGCAAACGTGTCGCCAATGCCTGGCCGGCACTGGAAAAACAAGGCCTGGCCCCTGGCGCATCGCAAGACCGCCTGAAGTTCGTGGCAACCATCGAGGAATGCGTGCGCAACGCCGATTTCATCCAGGAAAGCGCACCAGAGCGCCTGGACCTCAAGCTCGACCTGCACGCAAAAATCAGCGCCGCAGCCAAGCCTGACGCAATCATCGGCTCAAGCACTTCGGGCCTGCTGCCCAGCGAGTTCTACGAGTCGTCCACTCACCCTGAGCGCTGCGTCGTCGGCCACCCGTTCAACCCGGTGTACCTGCTGCCGCTGGTCGAGATCGTCGGCGGCAGCCGCACCTCACCCGAGGCCATTGAAGCTGCCAAAACCATCTACACCGCCCTCGGCATGCGCCCACTGCATGTGCGCAAGGAAGTGCCAGGCTTCATCGCCGACCGCCTGCTCGAAGCGCTCTGGCGCGAGGCCTTGCACCTGGTCAACGACGGCGTTGCCACCACGGGCGAAATCGACGACGCGATCCGCTTCGGCGCAGGCTTGCGCTGGTCGTTCATGGGCACATTCCTTACCTATACCCTGGCCGGTGGCGATGCCGGCATGCGCCACTTCATGTCACAGTTCGGCCCTGCCCTGAAGCTGCCCTGGACGTACCTGCCAGCACCGGAACTGACCGACAAGCTGATCGACGATGTGGTGAGCGGCACTTCCGAGCAACAGGGCGAGCGCAGCATCGCTGCACTGGAGCGCTACCGTGACGACACCCTGCTGGCGGTACTGGAAGCGGTGAAGTCCAGCAAGGCCAGCCACGGCATGTCGTTCAGCGATTAAGGAGACCAAGATGCCTGCTCTGATCACCTACCGCACCACGGTCCAGGAGGACTGGGTCGATTACAACGGGCACCTTCGCGATGCCTTCTACCTGCTGATCTTCAGCTACGCGACCGATGCCCTGATGGAGCGCATTGGCCTGGACGCCGACAGCCGCGGGCAAAGCGGTAATTCGCTGTTCACGCTGGAGGCGCACATCAATTATCTGCACGAGGTGAAGCTGGGCACCGAGGTGTGGGTGCAGACGCAGATCATCGGCTTCGATAAAAAGCGACTGCACTTGTATCACAGCTTGCATCGATCAGGTTTTGACGAGGCGTTAGCCGCCAGTGAGCAATTGCTTTTACATGTGGACCTGGCGGGGCCAAAGGCCAAGCCTTTTGGAGAATTCAGCACCAATCAACTACAAAGCGTGGTCGATAGCCAACGGGATTTACCAACGCCAGCCTTTACAGGCCGTGTGATAAAGATTCCTGGTTGATACCAACGAGAGCAGCCAGACCATGGCTGCTCGCTAGTGTGGTGTTTTGCAAATACGGCCAATAACTCGCGAGCGATTTTTGCGCTCAGGCAAGGCGTCGCGACGAGTCGTAGCCCAGCTACGGCGAGGAGCGACAACGCCGCATGAGCGCAAAAAGCGCCGCGAGTTATGGTCGTTATTTGTGAAACACCACACTAGGCCTCGGTTATTGTGGGATATCGAGATTTATCCAACTTTGGTACCTACCGTTATCACATGCCAGTAACTCAGGCCCCGGCCTCAAGCTGGGCTGAGAGCCTAGGCAAAGGTTGCGGTTATAACTCTGTATTTTCAAGGTGTGATCGGGCTGCGCTGATACCATCCAGAGAAGACCATCTTTGACTGTTGCGGGGCATGGCTCAGCCAAAACATAATTGTCAGCGCGCGCGACCATACAATTACCGCCCGGCGCCACAATCCTGAACGTACCCGCATCGCCCCACGGCTCTAAGGTCCACTTCTGCTGCGGGCCAGGAGAGCACGCGACGAACTGGATATTTGACCCGGCAAAATCCTGCAAGCAGGGGTGAGGGGAACCTTGCTCCAGCCGACCTTTATTTTTAAGCACGCCCGGCATGGGAGGGTAGAAACTCTCTATACTTGCCCTACGCTCGTTGATCGCGCGGGCGACATCATGATGTGCGACAGTACCCAGAGGTTGTCCTTGATAACTCAGCCGCGGATTGGAGTAAAACGGTACTCTCGGACATGTCGGGCTACAGTCATAAGACATCTGAGTTCGGAACCTGAGGTTCCCCCCATCCGGACCGTAGCGATACCCATGAATATAAGTATCCGTTTGCCCATCCCAGTTATGAACCATGCCAAAGTTGTGGCCAATCTCGTGGCCTAACGAGGTAATGCAACTAATCGCCGAAAAGCCTTGCGTCTTATTACTCGACGGCTTACCCGCGCCGCAGAGCTCATTATTGGCAACGTACATCGAAACTAGATCTGCCCTGAGCTCCACCCTTTTGGCATTGACAGCGGGATTGTTATATTGAACCTCATTGAGCAGCGTTCCAAAGTCTTTCCCCTCTTCGTCAATAGCAGAATCTATAAACCCCGCAAACTCGTAAGTAATATTCACCTTGCTGTTTTTTGCAATTTGATTTACATCCTGCAACCCTAACATCAAATCAGCACGATAGTTTGGATTTTTCGCGCGAGACTGAACGGTACTTACAAATAGCAGTCTTATTATACTGTAGGCAGACGAGACCTGCTGCGGTTCTTCTAGAGCAGGATATACCGTATTCTCAACTTCTACGCCCCGTGCATCTTCAGAGGGCAGCTTTGACTCGTCAACCTTGATCAGCACGTGCATACCTGAACCGATATAAACCAATCGGTACCGCTGGCCACCCACCAAAAAATTGCCTGCCAGCTGATTATCAAGACGGACGATTGACATATAGTATTTAGGATCGAAATCAATTTCTCCTTCCGACCCCGAGTGGCCTGCCTTCCACTGTGAAGGCTGATAGCCAACCCATCCTTCATACCCATCAGCCAAGGCATTGAAGTTTCTCCGATTAAACTTTTCAGCCTTTCGATCCGGTAGTGTTATAGCGATGTTTTCAGCGTTCCCCCCAATCAATGACGCCTCAACCTTCACTAGCGTGAATTCTTCATTAGCGGGGTCGGCCAACAACGTTTTCAGATAGCCTTTTGCTGTTTTCTGAAGCATCTGGCGGTTTTGAGTAGGCTGCAGTGTAAACAGCTGCGGAACAACACTGCCAACAGTGCTCATTGACGGGGTAGATGACGAACATGAAGCCATTATCAAAGTCGCGCCTAGGACAATGATCATGCAGATATTCTTTTTCACATTTTCCGCTCCTGTGGAATCCATCTTCCACAAAAGAGCACAGACTTCTGCAGTCCGTCACCTGACATAAATGCTAGGTGTATGTATAGGGGAGTCTGGCGGAATAAAAATAACCCCGGAAAGCCGTGAGCTACCGGGGCCAAGAGCGAGCAACATCCACTGTGCGTGAGCGAGGGTGACCAAACCCTCTGTACCGTGAATGGCTTCAGTGTGCGTGCTTGCCTGGCAGGGGATTTAGTCGTAAACGACCTGTTCTTAGCCAAAGCAGCCATGGCGACATTCTGTCCTTGCGAGGCTGTCGCACACGTCACAGAATCGGTCGTAAATCACAGCAGCACTCTCTTAGCGATAAAAGGGACAACAGCCATGATGCATGCGGATTTGATTGATCAGGACGACCTCGCCGGCCATTTGCGCGCGCGCGGTTTCGATATTCCGGCCGGGGCTAGCGCCGAACAGGCGTGTGAAGCGGTGGTTCGTGGGCTGACCGAGCCCAATGCGCGGGCGCTGAAGGGGATGGTGGAGCAGATGTACACCGGCAGTGCGACGATCCTGCCGGCAGTTCGCCAGGCCATCGACAAGCAACTGTTGCCGGCATTGGCGCAGTTCAACAAACGCGCGTAATTCATTTACCCAGGACCGGCCCCTTCGCGGAACAAGCCCGCCCCCACAGGTCACCGCTGGCTCAAGCTCAGCGGGTGTGACCTGTGGGAGCGGGCGTGCCCGCGAAGAGGTCGGCGCGGTCTCAGAGCCTTACACTGGCAAATGTCGACTCGTTGCGTGCCTGGCTCAGGGCCGCCATCGGCCCGCTGTGCGGCGACAGGGTCATGGCCTGCGGAATCGGCATCATGGCCACCTGCTGCGCGGTGTTGGAGCCCACGCGCTCGTCACGCGGCGGAATACCGAAGTACTCGCGATAGCACTTGGAGAAGTGCGGGGTCGACACGAAGCCGCACACCGATGCCACTTCGATGATCGACATCGGCGTCTGCTTCAGCAACTGCCGCGCACGGATCAGGCGCAACTTCAGGTAGTAGCGCGAAGGTGAGCAGTGCAGGTACTTCTGGAACAGGCGCTCCAGCTGACGCCGCGAAACCGCCACATAGACCGCCAGTTCGTCCAGGTCGATCGGTTCCTCCAGATTGGCCTCCATCAACGCGACGATTTCCTGCAACTTCGGCTGGTTGGTGCCAAGCATGTGCTTGAGCGGCACACGCTGGTGGTCCTGCTCGTTGCGAATACGCTCGTAGACGAACATCTCGGAGATCGCCGCCGACAGCTCGCGGCCGTGATCACGGCTGATCAGGTGCAGCATCATGTCCAGCGGCGCGGTGCCACCGGAGCTGGTGAAGCGGTTGCGGTCAAGGGTGAACAGGCGGGTGCTCATGTTCACCCGCGGGAAGGCTTCCTGCATTGCGGCCAGGCATTCCCAGTGCACGCTGCAATCGAAGCCGTCGAGCAGGCCAGCGCAGGCCAGTGCCCAACTGCCGGTGCACACGGCACCCAACCTGCGCGACTGACGGGCCTGGGCTTGCAGCCAGGTGACGTGTTCACGGGTGACGGAACGCTGGATGCCAACACCACCACAGACAATCACGGTGTCGATAGGCGGAGCATTGCTGATGGCGGCATCCGGTGTGATTTGCAGACCATCGCTTGCCCACACCTGGCCGCCATCGATGGTCAGCGTGTGCCAACGATACAGCTCACGGCCAGACAGCTGGTTGGCCATGCGCAGCGGCTCGACCGCCGATGCCAGGGAAATCAGGGTGAAATTGTCCAATAGAAGAAACCCGATGGACTGGGGTGCTGTGCGGTTCTGGGTTGGATTCCCGGAGGTGTACGACGTCATCGCGATTTCTCCTCACACAAATGCAGGGTGTGCCTCAGGCGGGCACTTACTTCTTGTTATGACCCCTCGGTCATTTTCCGGGGGTAGGCTTGCCAATCTCAACGCAAACGCCGTGCCTAAACTTGAACGGCCATCCAAAAAAACCTGAAAACGACGCCTTTATGGGGCAATTCAAGTGCTTGCATCGTGTTGGCCAGTCGTCCAGAACAGGCGAGCTAGCGCGTTGCCTGTAACGGTTGAGCAGTTTAGTGACACGCGCCGCGTGGGTTTCCCAGAAGCGACACCTTTAAGTGTCACCGACAACCCTCACACTGATCGCGACATCCGACGATCGGTAGCGTGGCGCCGCACCATAAAGAGGCATTGGCGGTTGTGTTGCACCTGCATCAGCCTCAAGGACCTCTTCGCGGGCAAGCCCGCTCCTACAGGGATTTCAAGAAGCCCAGGCCTGGCA
>NZ_JBYSYE010000030.1:50822-72038 GCF_058782925.1 Pseudomonas sp. FW305-E2
CTCCTACAGGGATTGCACAGTTCCTGTAGGAGCGGGCTTGCCCGCGAAGAGGCCCAGAAGGTCAGTTCAGGAAATCAGCACTCGATAGCGCTGACCGCCAGGCCGCCGCGCGAGGTCTCTTTGTACTTGTCGTGCATATCGGCCCCGGTATCGCGCATGGTGCGGATTACCTGGTCGAGGGAAATGAAGTGCTCACCATCGCCGCGCAACGCCATCTGCACCGCGTTGATGGCCTTCACCGCAGCAATCGCGTTGCGCTCGATGCAGGGCACTTGCACCAACCCGCCAACCGGGTCGCAGGTCAGGCCAAGGTTGTGTTCCAGGGCAATTTCAGCGGCGTTCTCAACCTGTGGCGGGGTGGCGCCGAGCACTTCGGCAAGCCCCGCTGCGGCCATCGCGCAGGCCGAGCCGACTTCCCCCTGGCAACCCACTTCGGCACCGGAGATCGAAGCGTTCTTCTTGCACAGGATGCCCACAGCGGCGGCAGCCAGGAAGTAATCGACAACGCTGGACTCATCCACCGCATCGCTGAATCGCATGTAGTAATGCAGCACCGCCGGGATGATGCCTGCCGCGCCGTTGGTAGGCGCGGTCACCATGCGCCCGCCGGCGGCGTTTTCTTCATTGACCGCCAAGGCGAACAGGTTGACCCATTCCATGGCACTCATGGTCGAGCCGATCACGTTGGGCTTGCCGATTTCCTGCAGGCTGCGGTGCAGCTTGGCGGCACGGCGGCGCACGTTCAGCCCGCCGGGTAGCGTGCCCTCGTACTTGAGGCCGTTGTTGACGCATTCCTGCATGGCTTCCCAGAGCTTGTGCAGGCCAGCGCGGATGTCTTCCTCGCTGCGCCAGACCTTCTCGTTGGCCATCATCAATTGCGACACGCTGAGGTCGTTTTGCTTGCACAGGCGCAGCAGTTCGGCGGCGCTGTTGAAGTCGTACGGCAACACTGTCTGGTCAGCATCCAGCACACCGCTGGCGGCTTGGGCTGCATCGACCACAAAGCCGCCGCCCACCGAGTAATAGGTGTCGCGGTGCAACTCACCCTGCTCGCCTTCGGCAATCAGGGTCATGGCGTTGGGGTGATACGGCAAGTTCTCGTCCAGCAGCAGCATGTCGCGGGCCCAGACGAACTCGACAGGCAAGCGGCTATCCAGCTGCAGGGTGTTGGTTTCGCGCAGGTCAGCGATACGCGGCACGATCTGGGTCGGGTCAATGGCGTCCGGCCACTCGCCCATCAGGCCCATGATGGTGGCGTTGTCGGTGCCATGACCAATACCGGTGGCCGACAGCGAGCCATACAGGCGCACTTCGATCCGTTTTACACGCTCCAGCTCACCGCGTTCGCGCAGGCCCTGAACGAACAGGGCGCCAGCACGCATGGGGCCGACGGTGTGGGAGCTGGAGGGCCCGACACCGATCTTGAACAGGTCGAACACGCTGATGGCCATTGTCGAATCACCTCTTGCTGGGCTTGTCTCTGCGCGCCATGCGCAGGGCGGGGTAGCTGCTAGGCTCAAACAGCGGGCCGCCTTGAATGCCAGCATCATCGGGCTTTTACCGCCCACCTCGCCGTCTGCAACCGACGTACTTTTGTCCAGCAGCGCCGCGCTGTTCTCAACCAGAAACTGCGCCCACCGCGCCGTTTTCCAGCGGCCTGGTGACGCAAAAATGCGCGCGAGGGGGTGGAAAAATCCATAAGCGACATCGCCCATACTGGATACGACCCGTTCCGTACTGGATACGACCCAACCAGTAGGCGATTGCCCGGAGCTGGAGGATTATCGAAAGCGACTCGTAAAGCACGGCCACGCATCCTGCCCTCTGCAGGCCTGGTCGACCGGACCCTCAGAAAGCCCGGCGACCCACGCGAACCCGAAGACAATATCTCAGGAGTCCATCCATGAAAGGTTCACCCTCGCTGTTACTGGTTGCGTTGCTGTCCGCGCCATTGCTGGCCCAAGCAGCCGAACCCGAGCAATGTCAGACTGTACGCTTCTCCGATGTCGGCTGGACCGACATCACAGTCACGACCGCGACCACCAGCGTTGTGCTCGAAGCACTGGGTTACAAGACCCACACCACCATGATCTCGGTACCGGTGACCTACAAGTCGCTGGCCACCGGTAAGGACCTGGACGTGTTTCTCGGCAACTGGATGCCGACCATGGAGAACGACATCAAGCAGTACCGCGACGCCGGCACGGTAGAAACCGTGCGCGCCAACCTGGAGAACGCCAAGTACACCCTGGCAGTCCCCCAGGCGCTGTACGACAAGGGCCTGAAGGATTTCAGCGACATACCCAAGTTCAAGAAGGAACTGGACGGCAAGATCTACGGCATCGAACCGGGTAACGACGGTAACCGCACCATCCAGAGCATGATCGACAAGAACGCCTTTGGCTTGAAGGACGCCGGTTTCAAGATCGTGCAGTCCAGCGAGGCGGGCATGCTGTCGCAAGTTGACCGCGCGCAGAAACGCGGCGAGGCATTGGTGTTCCTGGGCTGGGAGCCACACCCGATGAACACCCGCTTCAAGATGCAGTACCTGACCGGCGGGGACGACTTCTTCGGCCCCGACTTCGGCAAGGCGACCGTGCTGACAAACACCCGCAAAGGATACACGCAGGAATGCAGCAACGTTGGCCAACTGCTTAAGAACCTGTCGTTCGAGCTCAAGGATGAAAGCACCATGATGGGCTATGTCCTGGACGACAAGATGAAACCCGAGGCCGCCGCCAAGAAATGGATCAAGGACAACCCAGGCAAGCTGGATGCCTGGCTGGCCGGCGTTACCACCGTTGATGGCAAGCCTGGCCTGGAGGCGGTCAAGGCCAAGCTTACGCAATAACGAACTACGCAGTAGCGCTACCTCGGGGCAGGACCGTGCCTGCCCCGGGTTGATTTCAATCTATGCAGGTGGAAGCTCGCTATCATGCTTATCGATCAGAAAATACCTCTGGGCCAGTACATCGCGTCGTTCGTCGAATGGCTGACCCAGAACGGCGCGAATTACTTCGACGCCATCGCGCAAGGCCTGGAGTTCATGATCCATGGCGTCACCAGCGCCCTGACTTTCTTCAACCCGTTCGTGCTTATCGCCCTGTTCGCCGCCCTGGCGCACTTCATCCAGCGCAAGTGGGCCCTGACCGCATTTGTCGCCCTGTCGTTCCTGCTGATCCTCAACCTGGGATACTGGCAGGAAACCATGGAAACCCTGGCGCAGGTCACCTTCGCCACGGTGGTATGTGTGGTGATCGGCGTGCCACTGGGCATCCTCGCCGCGCACAAGCCGATGTTCTATACCGCCATGCGCCCGGTGCTCGACCTGATGCAGACGGTGCCCACCTTCGTCTACCTGATCCCTACCCTGACCCTGTTCGGCCTGGGCGTGGTGCCGGGGCTGATTTCCACCGTGGTGTTCGCCATCGCCGCGCCCATTCGCCTGACCTACCTGGGCATCTGCGACGTGCCGCAAGAGTTGATGGACGCCGGCAAGGCCTTTGGCTGCTCGCGTCGTCAACTGCTTACCCGTATCGAACTGCCGCACGCGATGCCAAGCATCGCCGCCGGTGTCACTCAATGCATCATGCTGTCGCTGTCGATGGTGGTCATTGCCGCCCTGGTTGGCGCTGACGGCCTGGGCAAACCTGTGGTCAACGCACTGAACACCGCCGATATCTCCCTGGGCTTCGAAGCGGGCCTGGCGATCGTGCTGCTGGCAATCATGCTCGACCGTATCTGCAAGCAACCGGAACTGCCGGTAAGGGGTGAGGCATGAGCATCATTCGTTTCGAAGACGTCGACGTCATCTTCTCCAACAAGCCGCGCGAGGCACTGGCGCTGCTGGACCAAGGCCAGACCCGCGAGCAGATCCTCAAGCAGACCGGCCTGGTGGTGGGTGTCGAAAAGGCCAACCTCGATATCAACAAAGGCGAGATCTGCGTGCTGATGGGCTTGTCTGGCTCGGGCAAGTCGAGCCTGCTGCGCTGCATCAACGGCCTCAACACCGTCAGCCGTGGCAAGTTGTTCGTCGAGCACGAAGGCAAGCACATCGACATTGCCAATTGCTCCGCGGCCGAGCTGAAGATGATGCGCACCAAGCGCATTGCCATGGTGTTCCAGAAGTTTGCCCTGATGCCTTGGCTGACGGTGCGCGAGAACATCAGCTTTGGCCTGGAAATGCAGGGTCGCCCGGAAAAGGAACGGCGCAAGCTGGTCGACGAGAAGCTTGAGCTGGTGGGCCTGACCCAGTGGCGCAACAAGAAGCCGGATGAGCTGTCTGGCGGCATGCAGCAGCGCGTGGGCCTGGCCCGGGCGCTGGCGATGGATGCCGACATCTTGCTGATGGACGAACCGTTCTCGGCCCTGGATCCACTGATCCGCCAGGGCCTGCAAGATGAGCTGCTTGGCCTGCAGGCCAAGCTGAGCAAAACCATCGTGTTCGTCAGCCACGACCTGGACGAGGCGCTGAAACTGGGTACCCGCATTGCGATCATGAAAGACGGTCGGATCATCCAGTACAGCAAGCCGGAGGAGATCGTGCTGAACCCTGCCGACGAATACGTGCGCACTTTCGTCGCCCATACCAACCCGCTGAACGTGCTGTGCGGGCGCAGCCTGATGCGCAGCCTGGACAATTGCAAACGGGTCAATGGCTCGGTGTGCCTGGACCCAGGTATCGATTCGTGGCTGGACCTTGGCGAAGGCGGCGCGCTCAAGCGTGCACGCCAGGGCCAGAACGGGCTGGACATGCAGAGATGGGCACCGGGGCAAGATGTGGAGCTGCTGGAGCGCAGGCCGACCGTGGTGCACGCCGACATCGGCATGCGTGAGGCACTGCAGATTCGTTATCAAACCGGCAACAAGCTGGTGCTGCAGGATAACGACAGGGTGGTGGGGATACTCGGGGATACCGAGCTTTACCACGCTCTGCTCGGCAAGAACCACGGGTGAGGCCTTTGGGGCCGCTTCGCGGCCCTTTCGCGACGCAAGGCCGCTCCCACACGTACTGCATCAGCCTCAGGCTCAGCGCTGTACGGGTGGGAACGACCTTGTGTCGCGAACGGAGGGCAAAGCCCTCCCGGCCATCTGTCAGCGAACGACGATCCCGCGCGAAGCCATGTAAGCCTTGGCTTCAGGCACTGTGTACTCGCCAAAGTGGAAGATGCTGGCCGCCAGCACCGCGCTGGCATGCCCCTCCAGAATGCCGTCAGCCAAGTGCTGCAGGTTACCCACACCCCCCGAGGCAATCACCGGAATCCCCAGCGCATCACTGATAGCGCGGGTAACGCCCAGGTCGAAGCCGTTCTTCATGCCGTCCTGGTCCATGCTGGTCAGCAGGATCTCGCCAGCGCCCAGGCCTTCCATCTTCTTCGCCCACTCGACCGCATCCAGCCCAGTCGGTTTGCGCCCGCCGTGAGTGAAAATCTCCCAGCGCGGCGCTTCACCTGGCCCGGACACTTTCTTGGCATCGATGGCGACAACGATGCACTGCGAACCGAAACGGTCCGCCGCCTCGCCAACAAACTCTGGGTTGAACACCGCGGCGGTGTTGATCGAGACCTTGTCGGCACCGGCGTTGAGCAGGTTGCGGATGTCCTGCACGGTCCGCACGCCACCCCCTACCGTCAGCGGGATGAACACCTGGCTGGCCATGCGCTCGACGGTATGCAAAGTGGTGTCGCGGCCATCGACGCTGGCAGTGATGTCGAGAAAGGTGATTTCGTCAGCACCTTGCTCGTCGTAGCGACGGGCGATTTCCACCGGGTCGCCGGCATCACGGATGTTCTCGAACTTGACGCCCTTGACCACCCGGCCGTTGTCCACGTCCAGGCAAGGAATAATGCGCTTGGCCAGTGCCATGGTTCAGTCCTCAGCCTTGGTAGTTGTCACAGAAGGCCTGGGCCTCAGCGACATCCAGGGTGCCTTCGTAGATGGCACGGCCGGTGATGGCGCCGATGATGCCCGGGGCCTTGGCGTCCAGCAGCGCCTTGATGTCGCCCAGGTTGTGAATGCCGCCCGAGGCGATCACCGGGATACGGGTGGCTTCAGCCAGTGCCTTGGTGAAGGGCACGTTGCAGCCCTGCATCATGCCGTCCTTTGCGATGTCGGTGTAGACGATCGCCGAGACGCCATCGGCCTCGAAACGCCTGGCCAGGTCGATGACCTGCACCGAGCTCACTTCGGCCCAACCGTCGGTGGCGACGAAACCGTCCTTGGCGTCCAGGCCGACGATGACCTTGCCCGGGAAGGCTTTGCACGCTTCAGCGACGAACTCGGGCTGCTTGACGGCCTTGGTGCCAATGATCACGTAGCTGACGCCAGCCTTGACGTAGTGTTCGATGGTTTCCAGCGAACGGATACCGCCGCCGATCTGGATCGGCAGGTTCGGGTAGCGCTTGGCGATGGCGGTAACCACTTCACCATTGACCGGCTGGCCTTCGAAGGCGCCGTTGAGGTCGACCAGGTGCAGGCGGCGGCAGCCACCCTCGACCCACTTGGCGGCCATGCTCACCGGGTCGTCGGAAAATACCGTAGAGTCTTCCATGCGGCCCTGGCGCAGGCGCACGCAAGCACCGTCCTTCAGATCGATAGCGGGGATAATCAGCATCTTGGGAACCTGTCTATTTGTTGGGTTTCAGGGCTTCTCGAGTGCCCACAGGTCGCTTTCGATGCCCTCGAACCGCTCCTTGAGGTGCAGCTGAACATCGGCAATCGCCCTGTTGTAGTAATGGGGTGCAATCTCTTTGCTGAACAGCTCGAGGACCTCGGCCACCTCGAACGACCCCAACTGCAGCTCGAAGCGGTCTTCGAGAAAACGCTTCAAGGTATCGAGCGCTTCGCGCTCCTGCTCGGGGGCCAGGGTGATGGTCGGGGCCTTGGTCTTCGACCTGCTCATTTACCAGCGCCCGTCCCAGGCGATGAAGTTCTGCAGCAGCTGCAGGCCATGGGTATGGCTCTTCTCCGGGTGGAACTGCACGGCAAAACGCGAACCGTCGGCCAGCGCTGCGGCGAAATCGACGCCATAGTGACCGCGTCCCACCACCTGGCCCGGCTTGCCGGCATTGATGTAGTAGCTGTGCACGAAGTAGAAACGTGCGCGGTCAGGGATGTCGTGCCACAGCGGGTGGTCGATGGTCTGGCTGACTTCGTTCCAGCCCATGTGCGGCACCTTCAGGTGCTCGCCCTCTTCTTGCAGGTCTTTGCCGAAAAAGCGCACCTGGCCAGGGAACAGGCCAATGCAGTCGACGCCGTTGTTTTCCTCACTGTGCTCGAGCAGCGCCTGCATACCGACGCAGATGCCGAGGAACGGGCGGTCCTGGCTGACTTCGCGGACCAGGCTGTCGAAGCCCAGGCGGCGGATTTCGGCCATGCAGTCGCGAATCGCGCCCACGCCCGGGAACACCACACGGTCGGCCTCGCGGATCACTGAGGCATCGCTGGTCACCAGCACTTTACCGGCACCTACGTGCTCAAGCGCCTTGGCCACCGAGTGCAGGTTACCCATGCCATAGTCGATTACGGCTACCGTTTGCATTTACAGGCACCCTTTGGTGGAAGGCATCTGCCCGGCCATACGCTCGTCGAGGGTGATGGCCATGCGCAGGGCACGGCCGAAAGCCTTGAATACGGTTTCGATCTGGTGGTGGGTGTTGTGGCCACGCAGGTTGTCGATGTGCAGGGTTACCAGGGCGTGGTTGACGAAGCCCTGGAAAAACTCCTGGAACAGGTCGACATCGAAGCCGCCAACGCTTGCACGGGTATACGGCACGTGCATCTGCAGGCCTGGGCGGCCAGAGAAGTCGATGACCACGCGAGACAGCGCTTCGTCCAGCGGCACGTAGGCGTGGCCGTAGCGGAAGATACCTTTCTTGTCACCGATAGCTTGGGCGAATGCCATGCCCAGGGTGATGCCGACGTCTTCGACGGTATGGTGATCGTCGATATGCGTGTCACCCTTGCACTCGATATCCAGATCGATCAGCCCATGGCGGGCGATCTGGTCCAGCATGTGTTCAAGGAAAGGCACACCGATATCGAATCGGGCCTTGCCACTGCCATCGAGGTTGATCGAGCACTTGACCTGGGTTTCCAGGGTATTGCGCTCGACGGAAGCCTTACGTTCGACCATCACCAGCTCCGCAAAATCATTGGGCGAAAAGGGTTTCATTATAGGCCCAGAACGCGTCAGCTTGAAACGCGGATGACATATGGCAAAGCTAGGTTTTACGCGGGCTGGATGCTGCTACAGGTCTATACAACTGCGTAATGGGGGCTGCTTTGCAGCCCATCGCGACACAAGGCCGCTCCCACAGGGACCGCGCAACCCTGAAGCGTACGCGGTCCCTGTGGGAGCGGCCTTGCGTCGCGAAAGGGGCGCAAAGCGCACCCATGCAGTTACATCAATGGAACAGGACAGCAGTCTTCTGCAGTGTCACCCAAACACCCCAGGCCAACGGCACAACCACCACCGCCCAGGCCAGCAGCACCAGTGGCAGGCTGCTTGGCGCCGCCTTCCACTCCAGCGACCGCGCCCCATCGGCGCCCTTGTCATGGCTCAACGCACGCTCGGCCGCCAGTTCGGCATCACTCATGAAGTGCTTGTCGGCCACCGGCCGCACCAGCATGTTGCAGATAAAGCCCAGCACCAGCAGACCCGCGAGAATGTACAAGGTCATGTCATAAGCCGCCGCCCGCTCCACGCCCGCTGCCAGTTGATACTCGCGCAGGTAGGTGATCAGCACCGGCCCCAGCACCCCCGCTGCCGCCCAGGCGGTCAGCAGGCGGCCATGGATGGCACCCACCATCTGCGTGCCGAACAGGTCGGCCAGGTAGGCCGGCACCGTTGCAAAACCACCGCCATACATCGACAGGATGATGCAGAACGCTGCCACGAAAAGCGCCACGTTGCCCAGGTGCCCCATGTTCGGCACCAGGCTGTACAAGCCCACACCCAAGGCGAAGAAGGCAAAGTAGGTGTTCTTGCGGCCGATGTAGTCGGAGAACGATGCCCAGAAGAACCGGCCGCCAATGTTGAACAGGCTCAGCAGGCCGGTAAAGCCGGCGGCGATCGCGGCAATCTGCGCCAACTGCGCAGTGCTCAGCTGGCTGAAGGTCAGTTCGTTGCCCAGTAATTTACCGGCGAACACTTCCTGCAGCAGCGGTGACGCCATGCCCAAAATGCCGATGCCCGCCGACACGTTCAGGCACAGCACCAGCCAGATCAGCGCGAACTGCGGGGTCTTCCAGGCCACACTGACGTGCACGTGGCGGTCGGTGACCATGGCGTTACCGGCATTCTTCAACGGCGCAGCCCAGCCTTCAGGCTTCCAGCCAGTCGGTGGTACGCGATACGCCAGGGCGCCAGCGGTCATGAACACAAAGTAAATCGCCGCCATGGCGACAAAGCTCTGCCATACGCCAACTTCGTGCTCATTGCCAAAATGCCCCATAAGCGCGGTGGCCAGCGGCGCCCCGATCATGGCCCCGCCGCCGAAGCCCATGATCGCCATACCGGTGGCCATGCCGCGTTTGTCCGGGAACCACTTGATCAAGGTCGACACGGGTGAGATGTAGCCCAGGCCCAGGCCGATACCGCCAATCACGCCGGAGCCAAGCCACATCAGCCACAGTTGATGGGTTTTCACACCTATCGCCGAAAGCAGCATGCCACCGCACCAGCACAAGGCCGACACCAGGCCAGCCTTGCGCGGGCCGGCGTGCTCCAGCCAGCCGCCCAGCACCGCCGCCGAGCAGCCGAGGAAGACGAAGAACAGGGTGTAGATCCAGCTCAGCATCGAGATTGGCCAGTCGCATTCGGCGCTGAACATCCGGGCCATGAAGCCCATGTCTGCCGCACAGGCGACGGGGGCGGTGATCCCCAGGGCTTGCGACAAAGGCAGCCAGAATACCGAGAAGCCGTAGGCCATACCGATGCACAGGTGAATGGCCAAGGCAGCTGGCGGGACCAGCCAGCGGTTGAAGCCCGGGCGGGCGATTATGCGTTCCTTCGACAGGAAGCCTGGCTCACTGGCCAAGGTTCCCGTCGCGACGGTACTGGTCATGAATCTGATCCTTGTTATAGGGAGGGTGCTCGCAAAGCGGCGCAAGGGTAGCAGCATCAAGCAGCATGAAAGCAATCTGCCATCGTCCATTTTTGCCCGACTGAATCGGTCATGTCCCGGCAAAAGCTCAATATTAAGCTGTCGAAAGCCGTACCCTCTGATACAGGCGTAGGAATTTCCTACATCTCTAGTCGTACAAGCAGGGGTAACCGCGACAGCGTTATACTCTGCCGCCTGAACTCACTAACGGACTAAAAGGACTCGCCCATGAAAGCGTTCGGCAAAATCCTGGGACTGGGGCTTCTCGGGTTACTGCTGATCATCGTGGCGCTGGGCTTCGCCCTGACCCACCTCTTTGATCCCAACGACTACAAAGACGAGATTCGCCAGCTGGCACGCGACAAGGCCCACGTCGAACTGACCCTCAATGGTGACATCGGCTGGAGCCTGTTCCCGTGGCTGGGTCTGGAGCTGCACGAAGCCAGCATCGCTACCTTGAACAAACCCAAGGAACCGTTCGCCGACCTGCAGATGCTTGGCCTTTCAGTCCGTGTGCTGCCGCTGCTGCGCCGCGAAGTGCAAATGAGCGACGTACGTGTCGAGGGCCTGAACCTGACCCTGGCGCGTGACGAACAGGGCCATGGCAACTGGGAGGACATCGGCAAGCCGCTGCCCGCGCAGAATGGCGCAGCCACCGATGCACCCGCACAGGCACAGGCACCTGCCGAGCAGACGCCTGCGACCACCGACAGCAACGACCGCGCCATCAAGCTGGACATCGACAGCCTGACCGTGAACAACGCCCGCGTGCAGTACACCGATGCCAAGACCGGCCAAAACTACAGCGCCGAAAGCATCCAGCTGAGCACCGGCCCGGTCCATGAAGGCGCAAACATCCCGCTCAAGGCCAGCGCCTTCATCAGCGCCAGCCAGCCGAGCATCAAGGCCCGTACCGAGCTGGCCGGCGAATTGCGCTTCGACCGCAAGCTCAAGCGCTACAACTTCGAAGACATGCGCCTGTCGGGCGAGACCTCGGGTGAGCCTACCGGCGGCAAGACCGTGACCTTCGCCGCCCAGGGCCAACTGCTGGTCGACCTGGCCGCCAATGTCGCCTCGTGGAACGGCCTGAAAGTCTCGGCCAACCAACTGCGCGCCCTCGGTGAGCTGAACCTGCGTGATCTGGACAAAGCCCCCCAGCTGAGCGGCGGCCTGTCCATCGCCCAGTTCAACCTGCGCGCCTTCCTTGAAAGCATCGGCCACCCGCTGCCGGCCACCAACGACCCGGCCGCCTTCGCCAAGCTGGAGCTGGTGACTCGTCTGCAGGGCACGCCCAGCAGCCTGGCCCTGGAAGACCTGGCGGTGAAGCTGGACGACAGCACCTTCAGCGGCCGCGTGGCCGTCGAAGATTTCGCCAAACACGCCCTGCGCCTGCAGCTTAAGGGCGACACCTTCGACGCCGACCGCTACCTGCCGGCCAAGAGCGAAGAAGCCAAGGGCGCCACCGCTGCGCGCCAGGCCGAGGTCAAGCAACAAGAGGCCAGCGCCGTAGCCGGTGCTGGCACCACACCACTGCCCAACGCCCCAACGCAAGTGGCTTGGAGCGACGACAAGCTGCTGCCGGTCGACCGTCTGCGCGCCCTCGACCTGCAGGCCGACCTGGCCTTCGGCTCGTTGACCCTGGACAAGCTGCCGATCGAGGGCGCCCAGCTCAAGGCCGTTGGCCAAGGCGGCCTGCTGACCCTGCAAACCCTGCGCGGAGCGCTGTACAACGGCACCTTCGAAGCCAAGGGCACGGTCGACGTGCGCCCTGCCGTGCCACAGCTGGGTGTAAACACCAATATCCAGCGGGTGCCGGTGGAACACTTCATCAAGGCCGAAGGCAAGGAACAGACGCCGCCGGTCAAGGGCCTGCTGACCCTGACCAGTGATCTGACAGCCACCGGTAACAGCCAGAAAGCACTGGTCGACACCCTGAACGGCAGCGCAAACTTCGCCATCAACGATGGCGTACTGGTCAATGCCAACCTGGAACAGCAGCTGTGCCAGGCCATCGCCACGCTCAATCGCAAGACGCTGAGCAGCGAACCACGCGGCAAGGACACCCCGTTCCAGGAACTGCGCGGCAGCCTGGTAGTGCGCAATGGCGTCGCCAGCAACCCGGACCTCAAGGCGCGCATCCCGGGCCTCACCGTCAATGGCCATGGTGACCTCGACCTGCGCGTGCTGGGCATGGACTACAACGTCGGCGTAGTCGTCGAAGGCGACCAGCGTGCCATGCCGGACCCGGCCTGCCAGGTCAACGAACGTTATGTAGGTGTTGAAGTACCCCTGCGCTGCCGTGGTCCGCTGGAACTCGGCGCAAAGGCCTGCCGCCTGGACCAGAACGGCCTGGGCAAGGTTGCCGCCAAGCTGGCCGGCAACCGCCTGAAGGACAAGATCGATGAAAAGCTTGATGAAAAACTTGGAGACAAAGTGAGCCCGGAACTGAAAGACGCGCTCAAGGGGCTGTTCAAGCGATGAGCCCCGAGCAGTTCTCCAGCGCAGTGCTGGACTGGTATGACGAGCACGGCCGGCACGACCTGCCCTGGCAACAGGGCATCACGCCGTACCGCGTGTGGGTGTCGGAAATCATGTTGCAGCAGACCCAGGTCAGCACCGTGCTCAATTACTTCGACCGCTTCATGCAGGCCCTGCCAACCGTGCAAGCCCTGGCCGAGGCACCGGAGGACGAAGTGCTGCACCTGTGGACGGGCCTGGGTTACTACACCCGCGCACGCAACCTGCAAAAGGCCGCCAAGGTCGTCGTCGAGCAACATGGCGGCGAATTCCCGCGCAGCGTCGAGCAGCTTACCGAGCTGCCCGGCATTGGCCGCTCCACTGCCGGCGCCATCGCCAGCATCAGCATGGGCATCCGTGCACCGATCCTCGACGGCAACGTCAAGCGCGTGCTGGCACGCTACACCGCCCAGGCCGGCTACCCCGGCGAACCCAAGGTTGCCAACCAGCTATGGGCCACTGCCGAGCGCCTTACCCCGCAACAACGCGCCAACCACTACACCCAGGCGATGATGGACATGGGCGCCACGCTGTGCACGCGCAGCAAGCCCAGTTGCCTGATCTGCCCGTTGCAGCGCGGCTGCGAAGCGCACCTGCACGGTGAAGAAACCCGCTACCCCGAGCCCAAACCGCGCAAGGCGCTGCCGCAACGGCGCACACTGATGCCACTGCTGGCCAACCACGAAGGCGCCATCCTGCTTTACCGCCGCCCTTCCAGCGGCCTGTGGGGTGGTTTGTGGAGCCTCCCGGAGCTGGACGACATCGCCCAGCTTGACGACCTGGCCTACCAGCACGGCCTGCGCCTGGCTGGCCGCCACGCCATGGACGGCCTGACCCACACCTTCAGCCACTTCCAGCTGGCGATCGAGCCTTGGCTCGTGCGCGTCGACCCGGTCGGCGAGCACGTGGTCGAGGCCGACTGGCTCTGGTATAACCTCGCCACCCCGCCGCGCCTGGGCCTCGCCGCCCCGGTGAAAAAGCTGCTTGAACGCGCGACCGACGAACTGATTGCAGGAGACGCCCGATGACCCGCACCGTGATGTGCCGCAAATACCAAGAAGAACTGCCAGGCCTGGAACGCCCGCCCTATCCCGGTGCCAAGGGCCAGGACATCTTCGAACACATCTCGCAGAAAGCCTGGGCCGACTGGCAGAAGCACCAGACCATGCTGATCAACGAGAAGCGCCTGAACATGATGAACGCCGAGGACCGCAAATTCCTCCAGGCTGAGATGGACAAGTTTTTCGCCGGCGAAGAATACGCCCAGGCCGAAGGCTACGTTCCACCGGCCGAATGACCCCAAAAATCGTAAGCGACGGAATTAATTTAAAATTTTTTCAAAAAGTCGTTGACGAGCGGTCCGGAAATCTATTTAATTCACCTCGTCGCCCAGATAGCTCAGTCGGTAGAGCAGAGGATTGAAAATCCTCGTGTCGGCGGTTCGACTCCGTCTCTGGGCACCACCTTCAAGCTTCTGGTGGTTGCAAAGTTACCCGAAGCGACAACAAGAAACCCGCCTAGTGCGGGTTTTTTGTTGCCTGTAATTTTTTCGCATTGACCAGCATCAAATAGCCATCATTCGTTCACCTTCATAATCGAAAACGGACATCCGTATCGACTATCAAGGACCTCCATGAGCGAAGAATCACCCCTCCTGCTCCCCGCCCCCAGCGAACCCACCACCACACCGATCCGCACACGCCGCACACGCCAGCGCAAGCCGGAGCCGACAATAACCCGCATCAGCCAGCAACCCGCAGCACTGGAAGTTGCCACGGCCCCCAAAGGCAGCAACGAGGACAGCACCTCGGCACGCCTGCCGGCCAGCTACCCTTACCGCACCCGCCTGCGCCGCCAGGACTACGACAAGGCCAAGCATGCGTTGCAGATCGAGCTGCTGAAGGTACAGAGCTGGGTGAAGGAAACCGGCCAGCGTGTGGTGATCCTGTTCGAAGGGCGCGATGCCGCAGGCAAGGGCGGCACCATCAAGCGCTTCATGGAGCACCTCAACCCACGCGGTGCGCGCATTGTCGCCCTGGAGAAGCCTTCCGAGCAGGAGAAAGGCCAGTGGTACTTCCAGCGCTACATCCAGCACCTGCCCACAGAGGGTGAAATGGTGTTCTTCGACCGCTCCTGGTACAACCGTGCCGGGGTCGAGAAGGTGATGGACTTCTGCACGCCACTGCAATACCTGGAATTCATGCGTCAGGCGCCAGACCTGGAGCGCATGCTGTGCAACAGTGGCATCCTGCTGTTCAAGTACTGGTTTTCGGTGAACCGCGAAGAGCAGTTGCGACGCTTCATTTCGCGCCGGGACGACCCGCTCAAGCACTGGAAGCTGTCGCCCATCGACATCAAGTCGCTGGACAAGTGGGAGGACTACACTTCGGCCAAAGAGGCGATGTTCTTCCATACCGATACAGCCGATGCGCCGTGGACGGTGATCAAGTCCGATGACAAGAAGCGGGCGCGGATCAACTGCATCCGGCACTTCCTGCATTCGCTGGACTACCCAGGCAAAGACCCTCGGGTGGCACATGCACCCGACCCTCTGCTGGTGGGCCGAGCTTCACACGGCTTCGAAGAAGACGAGACTCCGCAGCCGGCCACCTGAAAGCCCGGCATGCCGGCCAGCATGGCTGGCAGTGGGAGGGAAGCTATGCAGGGCCCTCGGCCAGCATAATCTGGAGATGTCTCCCACAGACGTCTCACTAAGCTGCAGCGCTCAGGGGCGCTGCTTGGGTTTATCGTGCAATTGCGCTTCAATACGCGCACTTTCAGACACACCCAAGGATTTCCCCATGGCCACCCCTACCAAGCAACAGAAACGCGCCAAGCGCGCCGCCAGCAAGGCCAAGCAGAACCGCATGGTACGCAGCGGCCAAGCGGTCAAGGCCAGCGCCGGCGACAGCGCCAGCGTCGAGCAGGTGTACAAAAAGGCCATGGAGTCGGGCAGCTACGACGCGATGTTCAACAAGATGAAGGAAGCGCAGGAAGGCGGCCTGGTGCCAATGATCTCGGTGTTCCTGGTGGATCCGCTGCTCGCCCTGGTGCTCAAGGGGCACAAGGAAGAACACGCCACCGACTACATCGTGCTGGTGTTCAACGCCTACCGCAAATGGCTGGACGGCGCTGACGAAGAGACCACCATGGCCTGGCTGGAGAGTGATGAGTTCCAGGACGCCTATATCGCCGCTTCCGAACTCGTGGCCAAGCAGCAGCAACAGCAGAAGCAGTTCGGCTGACAGGGCCATGTAACCTGTTGTGGCCCCTGTAGGAGCGGGTTTACCCGCGAATACGATGGCGGCTGCGACGGTGATTAGCCAGGATATTGGCCAGCAGGCCCGGCCCTTTCGCGGGTAAACCCGCTCCTACGAGCTTGTGGCCAGACAACAAAAAAAGGCCGCACCCTTCACAGGGCGCGGCCTTCTCATTTCAGCCAGCGCGGATCAGCTGTCCAGCGCCGCCCGCCCGGCAGCCTCGCGCTTGCGGTGCACCAGCAAGCCAGCCGCCACCACACCAATACTCAGCAACGCAGTCGCAATGATCTCCGCACGGTGATCCTCACGCAGCGCCATCACCACCAGAATGGCAACGATGAAGGCAATGGTCGCCCAGGTCAGGCCCGGGAACAGCCACATCTTGAAGGTGATCTTATCGCCGCGGGCTTCACGCTGGGCGCGCATGCGCAGCTGCGACACAGCAATCACCAGGTACACCAACAGCGCGATGGCGCCAGAGCTGGCCAGCAGGAACTCGAACACCTGGGCCGGTGCCACGAAGTTGGCGAACACGCAGAGAAACGCTGCCGCGGTGGACAGCAGTACCGCCACGTGCGGGGTCGCCGCCTTGGTGGTGCGTTGGGCGATGGCCGGGGCGTCGCCACGCTTGCTCAGCGAGAACAACATACGCGAAGAAGTGTACAGCGCCGAGTTCAGGCAGCTGGTCACGGCAATCAGCACAACAATGTCGACGATCAGCTTGGCATTCGGCACACCAATACGGCTCAGCACGGTCTGGTAGGAGCCCGTCTCGGCCAGGGCCGGGTCGTTCCACGGCACCAGGGCCACGACCAGGAAGATCGACACCAGGTAGAACAGGCAGATACGCCAGATTACCGAGTTGGTGGCACGGCTGATCTGCTTGCCTGGGTCCTTCGACTCGGCAGCGGCGATGGTGACGATTTCGGTACCCATGAACGAGAACATGGTGGTCAGCATGGCTGCCAGCACTGCGCCCAGGCCGTTGGGCATGAAGCCTTGGGTATCGAACAGGTGGCTGGCACCGCTCACCTGGCTGCTCGGTACAAAGCCGAACAAGGCAGCACAGCCCACGGCGATGAAGCCGATGATCGCCAGCACTTTGAGCAGGGCAAACCAGAACTCGAACTCACCGTAGTTCTTCACGCTGCACAGGTTGGTAAGTGTCAGTGCCAGGGTAATGATGAGGGAGAACGCCCACAGGTCAACCGCCGGGAACCAGGCATGCAGAATGGCCGCGGCGGCGTTGGCCTCCAGCGGAATTACCAACACCCAGAACCACCAGTACAGCCAGCCAATGGTGAAACCGGCCCAGCGCCCGATGGCACGGTCGGCATACGTAGAGAACGAACCGGTGTCAGGCGAGGCGACTGCCATTTCACCCAGCATACGCATGACCAGCACGACCAGCGTACCGGCGGCAGCGTATGCCAGCAGCACGGCAGGGCCGGCAGCTGCGATGGCGTGGCCGGAGCCTACGAACAGGCCGGCACCGATGACGCCAGCGATGGACAGCATGGTCACATGCCGTTGTTTGAGCCCCTGAGCGAGGTCATTGGAATTGTTACCGCTCATTGAAACTACCTTTGTAAGGAGTGGACCACGCCGACTGCGGGTACAGAGCGCGCCAGGGGTTGACCCAGGCGTCGCTGCAATCGGCGGTTTCCAACTGGCAATAAGCGCGCCACATGCCGAATACACCCGTCAGAAAATGCTGCAGGCCTTTTAGGATGCGGCTTGGAGGGCTTTCGGCCATTGCATGACCGAAAGGGCATCAAATCATCGGATTACTGAAATACTCACTTACAAATGCACCAAAGGTGCTCCTCGGTAACACCCATGCACCAACGCAATGCCAAAAAGTGCAACCCATGGGTACAACCTTGTGACATCAAGATGGCATTCGTGGGTGAACCCGTTTGCACTGGCAAAAGGTCGGGTTTACCCCTCCAATGGGTCAAAACAGCTTCCATGCGCCGGCCAAAGCTGGCACCATCGCGCCTTTTTTCATCAAGGCTCTGGTGCTGGGCGACACCTTCGCGGACATCTGCGCGACGTTACGCTGTAGCGATGCGACAAACTGCCCCACCAGCGCCCCCAGTCCCCGGCGACCCTGTTGGCCGTCATAATGCCGCTATGCTAGCTTGGCGCACGCCAGGAAGGCCGCCAACAGCTGGGAACGCACCCGAACACATGAGGACCGCACATGGCTCAGGCCACGCCCGCGCTGGAAATCCGCAATTTGCACAAACGCTACGGCGAGCAGGAAATTCTCAAGGGCATTTCGCTGACCGCTCGCGACGGTGACGTGATCTCCATCCTGGGGTCGTCCGGCTCCGGCAAGTCCACCCTGCTGCGCTGCATCAACCTGCTCGAGAACCCGCACCAGGGCGAAATCCTGGTCGCCGGCGAAGCCCTCAAGCTCAAGGCCGCCAAGAATGGCGACCTGATCGCAGCCGACAACCGCCAGATCAATCGCCTGCGCAGCGAAATCGGCTTTGTCTTCCAGAATTTCAACCTGTGGCCCCACATGTCGATCCTCGACAACATCATCGAGGCGCCACGCCGCGTGCTCGGCCAAAGCAAGGCCGAGGCCATCGAAGCCGCAGAAGCGCTGCTGAACAAAGTCGGCATCTACGACAAACGCCACAGCTACCCCGCCCAGCTTTCCGGTGGCCAGCAACAGCGCGCCGCCATTGCCCGTACCCTGGCCATGAAGCCCAAGGTCATCCTGTTCGACGAGCCTACATCGGCACTCGATCCGGAAATGGTCCAGGAAGTGCTTAACGTTATCCGCGCATTGGCCGAAGAAGGCCGTACCATGCTGCTGGTGACGCACGAGATGAGCTTTGCCCGCCATGTGTCCAGTGAAGTCGTCTTCCTGCACCAGGGCCTGGTCGAAGAGCAGGGATCGCCGCAGCAGGTCTTCGAAAACCCGACCTCGGCGCGTTGCAAGCAATTCATGTCCAGCCACCGCTAACGGAGCAATACATGCACACCTACAAGAAGTTTCTCCTGGCAGCTGCTGCCACGCTGGTGATGTCGGCAAACGCCATGGCCGCAGAAAAACTGCGCATGGGCATCGAAGCCGCCTACCCACCGTTCAACAACAAGGATGCCAGCGGTAACGTGGTTGGCTTCGACAAAGACATTGGCGACGCCCTGTGCGCCAAGATGAAAGTCGAATGCTCGGTCGTTACCTCCGACTGGGACGGCATCATCCCGGCCCTGAACGCCAAGAAGTTCGACTTCCTGGTGTCGTCGCTGTCGATCACCGACGAACGCAAACAGGCTGTGGACTTCACCGAGCCGTACTACTCCAACAAGCTGCAGTTCATCGCGCCGAAAAACGTCGACTTCAAGACTGACAAAGAGTCGCTGAAAGGCAAGGTCATCGGCACCCAGCGCGCAACCTTGGCCGGCACCTACCTTGAAGACAACTTCAAGGGCGTCGACGTCAAGCTGTACGACACCCAGGAAAACGCCTACCTCGACCTGGTCTCCGGTCGTATCGACGGCATCCTGGCCGACAAGTACGTGCAGTACGAGTGGCTGAAAAGCAAAGACGGCTCGAACTTCGAGTTCAAGGGCGAGCCGGTGATGGACAGCGACAAGATCGGCATTGCCGTGCGCAAAGGTGACACCAAGCTGCGCGACGACCTGAACAAAGCCCTGGCAGAAATCAAAGCCGACGGTACGTACAAGAAAATCAACGACAAGTACTTCCCGTTCAGCATCGAATGATCCGCCCTGACCGGCGCGCCCTTGCGGCGCGCCAGTCCCTAAAATGACCTGCCCATGAATATCGACCTGCACGGATTCGGTCCGGCCATGATGGCCGGCACCCTGATGACCGTAAAACTGGCGCTTTGCGCCTTGCTGCTGGGGCTGGTCCTGGGCCTGCTCGGCGCCCTGGCCAAGACCTCCCCGCTCAAGCCGCTGCAATGGCTTGGCGGCTTCTACTCGACCCTGGTTCGCGGCGTGCCCGAACTGCTGTGGGTGCTGCTTATCTATTTCGGCACCGTCGGGCTCATGAACAGCCTCGGCGAAGCCCTGAACATGCCCGGCCTTGAGCTCAGCGCCTTTGCCGCGGGCGTGATCGCCCTGGGCCTGTGCTTTGGCGCCTACGCCACCGAAGTGTTCCGTGGCGCCATCCTGGCGATCCCCAAGGGCCACCGCGAAGCCGGCCTGGCGCTGGGCCTGTCCAAGGGCCGCATCCTCTCGCGGATCATCCTGCCGCAGATGTGGCGCATCGCCCTGCCCGGCCTTGGCAACCTGTTCATGATCCTGATGAAGGACACCGCCCTGGTATCGGTAATCGGCCTTGAAGAAATCATGCGTCATTCGCAGATCGGCGTGACCGTGACCAAAGAGCCGTTCACCTTCTACATGGTCGCGGCCTGCATCTACCTGGGCCTGACCGTGCTTGCCATGACCGGTATGCATTTCATGGAAAAACGCGCCGCTCGCGGCTTTGCGAGGGCTGAATAATGAATTGGGAAGTCATCTTCAAATGGCTGCCACGCCTGGCCGAGGGTGCGGTCCTGACCCTGGAGCTGGTGGCCATTGCCGTGGTTGCAGGGTTGATCCTGGCCATCCCGCTGGGCATCGCCCGTTCCTCGCGCCACTGGTACGTGCGCGCGGTGCCGTTCAGCTACATTTTCTTCTTCCGTGGCACGCCGCTGCTGGTGCAGTTGTTCCTGGTCTATTACGGCCTGGCGCAGTTCGATGCGGTGCGCTCCAGTTCGCTGTGGCCGTACCTGCGCGATCCGTTCTGGTGCACGGTGCTGACCATGACCCTGCACACCGCTGCGTACATCGCCGAGATCCTGCGTGGCGCGCTGCAGGCGATCCCTAAAGGTGAGATTGAAGCGGCACGGGCGCTGGGCATGTCGCGTGGCAAAACGCTGTTCTACATCATGCTGCCACGCGCTGCGCGCATCGGCCTGCCGGCGTACAGCAACGAAGTGATCCTGATGCTCAAGGCCAGTGCCCTGGCCAGTACCGTGACCCTGCTGGAACTGACCGGCATGGCCCGTACCATCATCGCCCGCACCTACCTGCCGGTGGAGATCTTCTTCGCCGCAGGCGTGTTCTACCTGGTGATCTCGTTCCTGCTGGTGCAGGGCTTCAAGCTGCTGGAGCGCTGGCTGCGTGTAGATGCCTGCCAAGGGCGCTGACATCTCCTGGCCTTCTTCGCGGGCACGCCCGCTCCTACAACAGGCCTATGCTGAACCTTCGTAGGAGCGGGTTTACCCGCGAACAGGCCCTCAAAGGCGATCAATCAGTCGGCTGCTTGAACACATAGAACAGGTTGGGCTCACTGACCAGGT
>NZ_JBYSYE010000031.1:0-71843 GCF_058782925.1 Pseudomonas sp. FW305-E2
CCACCACCACCACCACCACCCTTGGCATAGGCGGAACTGATCGGGGAGATATCGGCGGGCAAGAATGCCGTCATCCCGAGTGCCAATGCACAAGCAAAGACAGCAACCAAAGGTTTTTTCATTTTTTGTTCGGCTCCGGAGGCGCGAGTGGGTAGCTAAAGTGCGAGTTGGACCTGACACAGACACCAAAGTTCTCGCATTCCGACAGACTGCCAGGGAAACGCTGATCACGTTTTCCCGAGCGCGTAATGAGCAACATCTCGACCGCGCCAGGCCCATTTTTCGGCCGATAGCGCAGCGTTCAACAACTACCGGCGCCCCATCCACAGGTCCGACAGCGCAAACAACGTGGTCCGTTGTGCAGTGTTCTTGACCAAGCCACGAAAGCGAGCCTTCACATAACCGAACTGGCGCTTGAGCGGACGACTGTGTCAGCACAGGTAGTCTGCCCCGTCCTGACGTGTTCGGAGAATCCTCGACCAACCAAGCAGGGCCGAGCCCGCCAGTGCTAACAGCCCTTGAGGTTCCGCCTTGCTATTGGCGTACCCCACCGTCAGGACGGATGCTTCATCAGGCTTAAGGAGAGAGCCGTGTTTCCCATGAACGTGTGGTTCGCCTATACCGCCGCCTGCGTGCTGTTGGTGCTGGCACCGGGCCCTGACAACGTGTTGGCCATTGGCCGCGGTCTCAGCCAGGGTAAAGTCGCAGCGGCCGTATCCGGCATGGCGTCAGGCGCAGGCATTCTATTTCACGTTGCAGCCGCTTCGTTAGGGTTGACCCTACTGATGCAAACCTCGGTGCTCGCATTTTGGGTGATCAAGCTCATGGGTGCCGGCTATCTGCTCTGGCTAGGGATCAAGGTTCTGCGCGCTCGTAGCCTGATAAGCTTTCAGCCGGCCTCCAGGAAATCGCTGCCCAGCATTTTTCTGACCGGTCTGCTTTCGGCTGCGCTCAACCCCAAGCCAGGTTTGTTCGTGCTGGCGTTCATTCCCCAGTTCGTCGACCCCGCACGCGGGTCGGTCAGCGTGCAGATGTTGGTTTACGGCGTATGGTTCGCTGCACTCACTGCATTGGGGTTTGCCTTGATGGGCATTTTCGCCACGGGACTGTCTCGCTACCTGTACCGGCGGCCACGGCTGGTGAATGGGCTGAACGTGGGCGCAGGCCTCACCTTCGTCGCGTCTGGCGTCTCGATTGCGGCGTTGAGCCAGAGATAGCAAGCAGGAGAAAGCGGCGGGGCTGCGTATGAGCCCCGCGTTTCATCACGATGCTGAAGCCTCATCGGCCAGCTTCGCATGGGTATTGAGCTCCTCGGCGATGAAGGCCGAAATCATCGCCCGATAGACCTGTTCCACCACCTCAGCCGAGGCACCGGTTTCGTCAGCCATCTCACGAACCTTCTTGATCACCTGCTCGACCCGAGCGGGTGCACGCACATCATCGGTGGTTTTCTTGAAACCCGCTGCTTGCGTTACGAGCCTTCCACGTTTGGCGAGAAGCGAAACGAGGCTGCGGTCGATTTCATCGATCCGTTGACGGACTTCGTCCAGAGAGGTGCAAAGTACATCCATTTGCTTGACTTCCTTTTCATGAGCCTGCGATGGATTGGAGCAGGCTGTCGTGGGTGACTGGGTCGTGCAGTGTAGCTTCTATGCTAGGTTCGCTTCACGCTCCTTAGAGGGGTGTAACGCCGCAGCGAGTGGCCCGTCACGATGACCGGAAACACTGCATGCACGCGGGATATCTCACTCCTTATCGAACAACCAGCTCACGCCTGCGTGGCGCTTGTCGTGAAAATGCAGATCGTCCACGCCAATCATCTTTCGCCCTGGCTTGAGCAGCCTGCTGGCGGGCGAATGTCTGGGACCTTTGGTAGACTAGGACACCCTTTTTCTTGAGGCGGATCTGGACGGTATAGCTAACCATTCCATCGGCCTTTTTCCTTGCTCTGATCGTTGCCATGATTTCCGGTGGTACGAGTGTGTTTGGCGGCGGTAGCCCGCACCACTGTCAAACCCAACACGCCCCCGGAAAATGGTGCATAAATGCGTAGACCAGAATGCCCCTAGAATCAGCTTCAAAGCCACAAACCACGCGCCCTGAGCCGTCACGCCGCTTCAGCGTTGCCCCCATGATGGATTGGACACCCAAAGCCCGTAAGCATTGATCAAAACGAGATTCGTGTACAATTTATGTGCAGCTTTTCGTACCCCTCCTGTACCCGTGATCACTAATTTTGGCTGGATCTGTTGGACTCGACAGTGGCGATGTACACGTCCAGTCATGGCATTACCGACTGGCACTGCCTACTTTCCTAAGCACCTTTTCGCTGACTACAAGGTCAAGTTCGACCTCGGAACTGGCCCATGCTGACCAGTTGCCCTCAAGGGTCGAGAGACGGGGTTCTGTAGCTGTGCTAATTCAGGTAAATTCACCGTGAAAACCATAATTCGATAGGTAGTAATCAAAATGACTTTGATCGTTGCAGGTTATGAATACGCCAAGTCAGTGGACTACTCAAAATACTTAGACGACGAAGCGAAAACCAGCGATCCCGAAATGGAACTCGAAGGCCTATTCGTTGTAGCGGACAGTGCAATCACAGACGCCAATGGCAAAACGCTGCTCAATGGATTCAGAAAAACTTATGAAATCGACGTAAAGCTATGGAAGCCAAACTTCTCCCCTAGCGGTTCATTCCATAATTACATTCAAGTATTTGAAACCAATAAAATATTCATAAGCTTTGCAGGAAGCACTCTTACAGCGCAGCACATTATTAACAGCATCACTACACACCTCGGAAAACTCAGGATCAGCTACCGACGATCTGAAGATGGATCAATCGCCTACACAGCGCTCCGGCACTGCCAAAACAACCCTCTCGAGCAAAATAGCTCTGGTTCCAAGTGGGATGGTGATACTTTCCTTAATCGGGACTTCGAAGGCCTTCTCACTGGCGACCTAATTGCCTGCACAGTCGAATATTCAATCACCGATGCGTTGACCTCAGCCTCAAAGTTTAAGCTGGAGATGGATGATTTCAAAGCAATGCACACTGAGTTGATAGCTGGCGTTTGGTGTCCGGTGAAGAAACGACACGAGCTTTATGTTTACAGAATGGAGAGCAAGCGCGATGATGATGGCGTTCTAGTTGCCTACACGCAAAAACGCTTGATTCCAGAGAACGAAGTAGTTGTGCTGGGAATGCGTAAAGAATTCGAAAACCAGGCCCAAGAAGCCTTCAATAATTCACTTTCCGCATTCATTCCGCCGTCGCAAGAGATGCTGAAGTTTGTTCGCGAATCGATTAAAAGTGTTGAAGCACAAGGAAAAAAAGGAATCGCCCTCCCTATGTCCTTGGTTACGCTAAAACGACACTACCTTAAAAAAGGCTTCCACCCAGAATAATCGAAGCAACAAACTAAGTTCAAATTCACTTGCCTCGAAAGCGGAATCGCAAACCCCTGATGCGATTCCGCTCTAATACCTTGCAACGTCACAATCATGCTCAGCAAATCCGCACTCACCGGGGGCGAAACCGCACTCCCCTATAGTGATTTCGCATTCACACCTTGCGAAAGTTTAGTTATACATTCAACTTTCTTAAATTTATTATTGAAACATCAAAAGCTCCAGTTGCACAATAAGCCTAGAGCTTCTTTTTAGCCAGTTGTGTCTATGTCAGACATAGGCGATTAGCTACTCACATCCCTCCGGGTGTTGCGTTAAATTGGCTCGATAACAATAAAATAAAGGTGAGTCAGATGAAAGATGATATCAAGCAGAACAAAGATTCAAGGATCACAATAAGATTAACTAAGTCTGAGCTCGAAACGCTCGAAGCAAAGATGTCCCAGGCTGGCTACAAAGCTGCTGGTGCATTCATTCGAGACTTCGTAGTCAACAATAGCGTCAAGCCGAAAATCAGCGGAGATGTCGTTCAGATCGCTCGGGAGCTCATGAACTTAGCATCGATGATCAACGCCGAATACCCAGGCGCGGTACTACTTGAAAAAGTAAAGAGGATCGCTCAGATCAACGCCGGAGGTGCGGCATGATCGGCAAAATCTTCCCAAAATCAGCTGGCTCTTTTAAGGGGCGCATTCGCTACATCTTTGGCTGCACAAAGCACGATCACGAGATCACCGGCATCCGCACGATTGACTCGAACTGCCTAAGCCCAGACCCTCTCCCTGGCATCCTCGCAGGTGATGAAACGGATGTCCTGGAGATGATCCGAGAGTTCGACAGCGTAGAGGCCATGCGGCGCATGTCTATCGACTCCGACAAGCTCATCAAGCCAGTCTTCCACGCAATGCTCTCCCTCCGCCCTGGCGAGTCACTCACAACAGCTCAATGGCGCACGGCTGTCCAGACCTACCTGTCAGATCTGGGCTTTGATGAAACGAATCAATTCGTCGCTGTCATGCACCAAGATAAAGATCACCAACACGTACACATCGTTGCCAACCGCATCCGCCTAGATGACACGTTCTCGATGGTCAAAGACAGCAACGAAAGATCAATCAGCCTGGAGTCCGTATCAAGGATCGAAGACCGCTTCGGCCTCACCAAAGCACCGAAACCCAAGGACACCTGGGGCGTCTCGATCACTCACGCAGAGCTCCAGGCATCGATCCGCGATAACGACCTTCCGCTCAAGCACAAAATGATCGCCAAGATCGCCGGAGCAATCGAGACCACCAACGCCGTCCAGGGCGACATGTTCGACTTCGTAAGAGCGCTGAGAAAGCAAAAAGTCTACATCCACCTCACGCTCAACGAAGATGGCCAACCCAAGGGCATCAGCTATGAGTTTGACGGCAAACATATATCCGGTAGACAGCTCAAGCGCTCAAGACTAACGTGGCAAAAACTAACTACCCAAGAAGGAATAAAGTATGACCCCGAAACCATTCGTGGACTTCAGATTGAGATTGCAAGAAGAGATAGCGAAGAACAAGAAAGAGCTAGACTCTACTACTTTGAGTTCATCCCACTCTCGGGCCGGAGAAGAAAGCCAATCTACATCAAATTCACAGCAAGAGACTATCAAGTCCAAAAACTGATCAAGCAAATATTAGAAATAATCGAGGCTTTATTTGACACGACCTTCAAGTCTCAGGAGTGCCGGCTCAAGCGCAGCTACATTGAGTACAGCCCTGGCACTCCACTAAGCATCCGGGATGAAGAGGAGCTTACTCTTTGAGATACTGCTTGTAATAGCTCATCAGCAAGCGGGCGTCGAGCAACGCGTGATGCGGAAGCTCCGGCGCTTCTTCGCCATCCACACCTTTCTCATTGAAAAGATCAATAAGATTTATTGGTGTATTTGCAACGTTGCTTGGCCACTTGCCTTGATGGTAGACAATGGAGCAAAAGAACTCCCAGTCCCAAATGGGGGCATCCGACATGATCTCTACGCTGTCAAATTGTGACAGAAAGCTCCAGAGTTTATTCCTAGCAGACTCTGTAGAGATTAGGGCTGATCCACCACTTAACTGTGGGATTACACGCTCAACAACAAACTCACTGCAGTCCTCATGCCTGTAGTTATCGTTAAGCTCAAAGTAGAGCTCATGACCCTCCTCGGACACAAGGGCCATAGATATGAGCTTGGAATTTTGATTGAGCTGAGTAAACTCGCAGTCGACGACAATTTTCATAGGCACCTCCTAGGCTTACCAAGAGTAGTGTTTGCTGGCAAACTTGACAAGTAGTACAATCTAATGACCCAAGTCCAGCCTGGTAAAGACATGGAAATCCCTAAAAGCGGAGTTGCTGACTTCGTTGAAAAGCTTGCAGCGGAGCACGGTATAACTGGTGAAATTGACAGGATTGACAGGATTGCCAGCACCTTCACACGGCTGTCTGGTGATGATGTTGAACTTGATAGAATTGAGCGCTTGCTAGTTAGCCTTGGGAGAAAAGGCATCTTAGCTCAGGAAGACATATTCGCGCTGGTGGAGCGATACTTGGATCATGAGAAGAATAAAGAAACTCCCCATGAGTGAAATGAATCTAACGGTCGGCTCGAATATATACGAAGCTGGAGTTCGCCACACAAATGGGGAAATCTACGTTGAAGGTATCACATACGGAATTGTCGACGGTAAACCCGTGGATGGTGACCGTAAAGTTACACATAGTCTGAGCAAGGCCTGGATCGATGAAATGGGGCTCGGCTTGCTTGACAGTCATGGTAATCGCTATGTGGTCATTGACTACGATGAAATGCACCAGTTAATGACGAAAAATCTTTATCTATTGTTTGGCTTGGCCTACCTGTATGGAGGGTCTGCATGAGTGGTGAGATGTGGTGCTTCCAAAATGCTGTCTTTGCCCACTGGAACGGGGGCATCACCGTGTTTGGCTTTGCCTATCAAATTTCAGCCGGCATCGAGAGCGGCACGGGCCATCACACCAAGGTTCACGAGGCTTGGCTCGAAGCAACCCACTTGTATTTCCAAGGCACTGATGGTCATACCTACCAGGTTCTTTCGAGGGTGCAGGCCGACTTCTCCGACGCAACGGATGCCTATGACGACGTTCTGAGAATGGCTGGAGGTGATGCATGAGGATCAACTTGATGGTGCCCTTACGAGCCTTCTGGAGGCTCCTGAAGTGGGTTTTCTCAGTCCTCGACACACTGATTGGGCTGCTGCTCACGAGCCTGGTTATGCCAGTTGTTGGCCTGGTGCTGCTCATGAGGAAAGGAGCCAGGCGAATCGGGAGGATGATCAAGAGAGCTATGCGATCTACAGATCACGACATGACTGATGTCTCCGTCGAGGATGGGTGGATGTACGGACAGGTCGACGGCGACATGTCCGCATTTGGGCTTTTCGCTGAGCTCCACTACGACGTCAGGCTCGGAAAGCAGGGGTTAGAAGTGCGTTCGCGAGACGGCAAAACGTTTCTAGTCAGGGAGCTCAAAAAAGGTCAATCCCCTGCAGAACTAGCCCCCCTCTTGGCCGAAGCATTCCTATGCTAATAGATCTCGCAACGTAGCAGAAGGCAGGCGGCATAGCTCTGAGGCTGTGTACGCTCCCGTGAGCAGCAGCAAGGCGGCGGCATCGTACTCATGCATGTCTCCGCCAATCCTCCCTACCGCGCTCAGCAGAGCGATCTGATCGAAGTCTGTGAGCCTTGCTTGGATCATCTGCCTTTCCTGACGCTCTGTAGCCTGCGTTGCACGAATTTCTATATCTATCTTTTCAACTTCAATAGTTGCTCTATTAATTAAAGCTCTTAGCCCGGCTTCGCCGTAAGCTCCGATACTCTCTATCGCAATATCAATCAAATCTTCAACATCAACCGCATCGTCATGCTCGTACTCCAGACCGCAATCACATTCTTTATCTAGATGACCCGACTTGATTAAAGCCCTGGCGATCTGATCTACATTGATGCGAAGTGAGTTCTTGATACCCATATTATTTTCCTTTTTTGGGGTCTCGATTTAAACATCATATTGAATTGGACTGACCCACTCAATAAATAATTACAATCTACATGAAGGTAATTTGATGTCAAATAGCCCCGACCAGCTATTGCATGCCAGGAAACCCTTTATATAATGGACTTATAGAGAGATTTTCGGGGTTCAAGATGAGCAAGAAGCTGTCGACATTACTTGTCGCAATCGCATTTCTCTTGTCCAGCGTAACTGCAATTTCGGTTGCGCTTGCAATGTACGCATTGATCGACGACAAGAAGTTAGCGCTTCTATTTGCTGGCGCAGCGGTGCTCCTAGATATATTTAAGTATCTGGCCTGGCCTGTGGCTATTCGTGTACTACGTGGCAGCAGCGCGGCTCTTACAATTGCCTGCGCCTTGATGCTGTCCGTAGTTAGTGGATGGGCCACTTATGATCGTTTGATGACTTCGATCACCATCAGCAAAGCCACACACGAAGCCATGACTACTGAGCGTGTTACTGCTCTTACCACCCTGGCTCAGAAAGACTCTGCTCTTATCGCTCAATTAGATAGAGAGATCTCTGATGCGACTGCCCAAGCTAGTGACCTGCGCGTCCGTGGCATGGTTTCTAAAGCCCTTGAGCTCGAAGAGTCTGTCAGCACTCGTGCAGCAGCTCAGCGTGCTCAGGCTCTGGCGCGGATCAATTCTGGCTCTTTGGAAATCGCACAGATCAAGTCCACAGTCGCAAAAGCATCCAGCTTGCCGCCCCTGCTGGCTCAATTGCTGTGCCTGGGATTTGCCATGTCTCTAGAGATCGTACCTGCACTGATTCTGACTGGCGTTCGTACCGCTAGACGCTCTAGCACGCATGTTGTAGCCTCATCAGCCATCGAAACGCCACCACACAAAAATGTTGGGGCTGAGTTGCCAGAGGAGACGCCAGAAACGCCAGAAACCCCGAAAACGCTGTTGGGAACGAACGACGATATCCTGAAATCGCTGGTAACCCAAGTGGAAACGCTGACACCGGGCACTCCAGTCAGACTCAAGGATTTTGCGAGAAAAGCCAGGATCGGCAACCTACGCGCATGTGAAATTTTCAGGACTGCCGAAAACCTGGGAGTGATTAAAAAAACAACAATCGGCTATGTTACGACATGACCGAAAACCCTATGGAACTCGTTATTGGCAATGGTAAGTTAGTTTTGCTACTTACCTGTAAAAGGATGTTTTATGACGATTTATCGAGTGGTATGGGCCATCTTTATGGTCTTGATTGTAGCCCCCGCATTCATGCTTGCATCCTCGACTGAGTTCTACAGCTTGGGCGAAATCGCTAATGAAGCGGCACACCTTCTCGGCAGCTATTATGTACCGGATATAATTTCCGCTGCCGTTGCTTACCCAATCGCCACTCTCGCCACAATACTACCGAGCTCTAGTTCCCTGTTGCCGTTTTTTGGGGACATGATTTGGAAAGGTGTTGGTGTCATTCTCCTTGCTGCGGCTTTCTTGAATATTCGTCCGCCTTTTTACAAGAAAGGGGTAAAAGAATAATGGCGCTCGTCGGCCCTCGAAGCTTCAAACAAGCGATGAAGTTCCTGATTCCTTTTTGGATTATCGGGGAAGTAGCGCTTGGACTAATAAGGGAGCCACTCGGAGATAAATACACTGGGGAAGTGTATGTTGTAACCGAAAAAAATGGCTTTCCAAAACCCGTTCCACTCAAAGCAAAACTGGATGCTTACTTGGTGGATGGAGCGGCCCTCTATGGCAACTTGGGAACTGGCAGCATTCGACTGAATTTCAGTGGCGATGATTTAGATACTCTCAAAAAGGCAGGTATAGATCCGACCTTCCTGGGCGAAAATACTAAATCTGCTTGTTCTCCATACAAATCCAGGACAACAAAGAATCGTGAGTTCTTTGCCGGGCATGACAATAGCTACGATGGCTGGCTGACGAGCTACAGCTACGCCTTTGACCTTGCTTTCCGTAACGCCCCGGACGCGCCAAACTGCCACGAAATGCACGTTGGCATCATCGACTTTGACAACATCCAAATCGCGGTGTCCGGGCTTAATTCATCGTCATTTGTATTCGCAAGCCTGACGAGAGACTCCGAGATCGGCTTTGTTCAGAGAATGCTGATGAAGCTCAGGTACGACAGGAACGATCTACCGAAGTTTTTGAGCGCTCGCGGCTAACAGCTACTACCTGGTCACGGATACGACCGATGCAGGCGACACTGAATACCCTGGCTTTTGAGCGGAGATCTCAAAGGTCAGGGCTTGATAGTGAACCCCACCGTTCAGTGCTATCTCGTCATCAAACGTCCAACAGTTGCCAGAAATGCCGCTCACTGTTTTTACAACCGTGCCTTCTGCGCGCACAACAACCTGGTACGTAGCATCACTCGCCTGATCGACATCATCCCCATAAAACACTACAGCCGGCACCGAGCCCTCGCGCTTCCTCCAGGTTGCAGTTGCGACACCTGAGATCTGCCCACCCTCAACTCCGTTCACGCGCAAACGCCCAGGCATCCACGGAGACACGTTCGCCCCGGCAACGCTGTACGAATGCACGAGAGCATCATCGACATCGAGCACTCCTGTCTGCGTTCTCGGAAGCATCCTGATCGACACAGACTCACTTTTCGCATAGTGCCAATCAGTCACCCCATAACCCTCTGATACAGCCCATGCGCGAGCTCCCGCAGGGTGTGCCAACGGCCTCGTATTGAACAAGCCTCGATTGATCAGGCCCAAAGTCACGGTCGTTGAATTGCCAGCAGCAACGGTCTGGTACGAAATCCACTCTTTCCCCAAGGCGCTCACGATCAGCATCAAACCAAGCCCCTGGCGCACCTCATCCCCAGTAAGCGACGACAGCTCCGCAGACGGCCCGGACAGCACCAGGCTCGCATCAGTCCACCCAGTGCCCATAGCTTTCGTAGTCGAGAACAACGGAGTGAAAGGCATCGCTCCAGCATCGACGTAATCGCTATCCACTTCACCCCTAACCTGCAGCTGGTAATCCATTGCCACACCCGGATTCTCAGCCACGACCAAGACGCTCCCGGTGGTCTGGTTTGTCGTCAAAATCACCGGAGCGTCCACGATGTCAAATCTGGAGATGTCGGTCGGTTCGAAGGTTGGCTTCGTCCACTGGCGTTCGGAACCATCTGCGTAGACGCTCATAGATACCCCAAAAACGTCCTGGACGAGCGTGAGCCTTACTGGGCTATCGCCAGGCGATCCGAGGTCAACTCCGGTTACGCGCATCACCAAATCATCGGCACCCACTGCAGGCCACGAGAGGCGGACGACATCTCCTACTTCGGCATCAGACACGACTCGGAAGCACTCGGCTGTACATGTTGCGAGAGGAACAGAGATGCTGGACATTTCACGCATCGCGATTCTGGCAGCGAGGTCTCTTGAGCTAACCATAGGCATCTGCACCGTCTGGCCGTCAGAGTCGCCCTTATGAATGCGTAGCGCGTTGTTCTGCGCGATCACTGTACGCTCAGTGAAGTCATCATCGATGCTTGTGTACTTCAGCTTTACCTCATTGATTGCTGTGTCGAGTGACCCCCTGGTAAAGCCACTGAGATTTTTGACGATTGATGCGTTGAAGACAGGGAGTGCATCAAAGTCATAATCCTCACGGATGAGCTTCAGCTTCAGGGCACCTGTCCTCGGGTCTGTCTGGAGAGAGCACTGAATAACGCGTTTGATGTCATCAATGACGTCGCCTGCTGTGGTGGACGAGTCGATAACTGCTGAGATGCCCATGCCCTCGTCATAGAGGGTTTTCGCAGCCGCCAAGAAGGTGTCCAAGTCAATGCTGGAGTAGCCCAGATCGGCGCCATAGAGACCGTTAGTAATCAGCTCATAAATAAAAAACGCTGGGTTCGCGTCGAGACCGATTTGCTCGTACTGCGTGTATCGCTCGTCAGGAGATTTGGGGAAACGGCTAGCTACAAAACTGACCGCCTGTGGACTGGCCGAGTTGCCAATGTACATTCCTTCGAGGACACAGTACGACACACCACGGATGGTCGAGACGAGTTCACCGCCGACCTTCCCAACAAGGTACTCATTAGCAACCTGAGTCCAACTGCCGGGGTGGAATCTGAGTGTGCCTGACACCCCACCAGAGCCATTAGTGTCGCCCCCAAACAGCGAGGGTTTGTCGATGGCAATTGGCCCACCGGAACTCAGCCCTGTCCACGCAACGTCATCGCCAAATTTGATTTCGCGCAGCAGCACGTCTGGGCCGTGGCAGATACCGAGCTGGACGCCCATAAAATATCTGTACCCGACCACGGTCTTTTTGGAGCTGAAGAGGCCTTTCTGCACCTGCTTAATCGCTGAGTTTCGAAGGTCGCCATACCACAGCACGTTAGGGCCAGAAATCCTGCGAGTGCCAGCCAGCACCTGGATCGGGCGCTCGGCAGCGGACGGGAAACTAAAGTCCTCCAGGCCAGCTGCAGTAGGCCTCTTTGCTTTGGGTTGCATCCTTGCGGCCATCACCATGGACAGCACAAAAAGCGCGATCATGAAATAGACCATTGTCTATACCTTTCTTCTTGTTATTAGTGGTCAGTAGACTTGAAACGGGTTGTCAGCAGGGATCGTCAGGAAGCCTAGAAAGTTGTCAAAATTATCGAAAGACTGACATGCCGCAGCAGAGTGATCACACCCCTTTGCCACTTGAATAGCATCCCCGACTTTCAAGCCGTCAATCGGAGACATTAGCTTAAAAGAATTTCCGGAAGAGGATGTGATCATACGGAAGTCACTTCCGTTCTTTGATAACAAGCCCGTGATGTAGTAGTCGTCAGCGTTGGCCTTGGAGGCTACTTCTACGGTGAACCCATTGTCTTTGATTGCCGTTACAGTGGTGTCTTCTTGCCAGTCTTGGATCTGGAGGCCGCACCTGCTGTCGTAGAGGTGGTGGTTGCACTGACTTTGATAGCCGCAGCGGAGCACTTGCCTGGTCAGAGACCGTGAGACTGGGTTGCAGTCCATTGAGGCGGTGCTATTGCTCCATGTGACGCTCGTAACCTCGCCAGCAAAGAGGTTGATGGATTCGCCTGGAAGGTCGCGTTGGGTCTGGAAAACCTTGATGGAGACGTGATTTGACGGCAAATGGGAGCGGAAGAGCAACGGGACTGGGGAGTTACCGGGTAGGCTGATGGTAAGTTTGTTTTTGAAATCTTCGGCAGTACGCTGCACTTTTTCACGTTTAATGGCCAAGGGAATGTAGATCAGACCGTCAGTGTGAAGGTGCTGCCTGCTACCGCTGGTGTAGGCGTACTTTTCCTTACCGTGCTCGAACAGGAAAAGCTCAATGGGTCTAGATAGTGATAGCGCTCTCTGTATCGATTGCAGTGTCAGCATGAAGTAGTTGTCTTATATTTTTAGTTATAGTCGACACTTCGCTGGTGTCGAAGATGTAGCGAAACTCGTCAGATTCAAATCGTGCTAGGTATAGCGGTACGACTGTTTCGATGTCGCTGACGTCAAGGTTGTTCGTGAGCTCTTTTGTTGTGATTGTCTCTGTACCATCCGCGTTGCCAGTGGCGTTCAGGATTGTTCTGTAAAAGGTAGTTCCATTGTACAGCTTAATTGCAACCATTGGGGCGAGCGAGTTGCTGTTGGTGAAGTTAATGTACCCACTGCTTTTGATCTTGAATTTGTATGTTGGGCCGATGATGTCTTCGCTGAGCTCAAACGCTTGGCCTGGGCCGGCAGCATAGAATTCACCCTGAGCTCCGTTGATCAATTCAGCGAAATCCTCGAAGCGTTGACGCTCTTGTTCAGAGAAGAACCTGAACGTCTGACTTAGGATTTTCACTGACCCTTTGATCCGGTCGTATCGGCTCCGCACACCAATCAGGGGGTCATGCGTTTCGCGAAGGCGGCTGTACTTCGTGGTGATGTCGTTAGACCAGTCGGGGTGGAACGGGAAGATTGGCCTGGCATTAAGGTACTCGAAGTCGTCGACCGGTGTTGGCTTATGGATCTGCGCCTCGTCGAGGTCGAAGGTAATTGAGTGCTGATCAAAGCCGCGCAGGATAGAGGTAGAGTTCGACTCATCGGACGGGTACGCGATGCGGGCCGGGATGACGACCGCACTGGTGGAGAAGGTTTTCTTAGCCATGTTTTTTAGGATCACAGTCATGCCGTTCACGGAGTCGATGCTGACCACTTCAGACTCGTCACCCTCGGAAATCAGGAGCGTATCGGAAGCTCCTACGTGAGGGTTGATGGTCTCTAGAACAATGGATGCGCTCCCAGGCTGCACTGCCCGTGCCAGCTGACACTGCAAAGGCCACAACGGCACGATCATACTGCCCGAAGACGTAGCTAGCTTGTTATCGAAACGGTACTGCTGCTCATCAGTCATGCTGTACAGATAGCTTAGAGACATGCGTGGAGTGTCGCGCAAGGCGATGCGTTGCTCGGTGCAGTCGAATGACTCGATGACTTCCGTCAGGTATTGAATGGTCATTTCTGGCTGCGTCGACCAGTCGATACGCTCGGGCATTACAAGAGCCATCGCGGCTGTCAGGTTGAAGCCATGCAAAGCTCCTGTGCCGAAGTCAAAGCTGGCCAGGTAGTCGACTAGCCCAAACGCTTGGTTCAGAGAAACCTTGTAATCAAACGATTCAAATGACGCCAGTGAGCCTGATTTGGCGCCGTTGAGCTCGATGCCATATGAACCCGTCTGTGTGATGCCAACCAGCTGCCGTGGCGAGGTGAACGAGTGCCATAGCTCGAACGAAAATTCTGCACCTGGCACAACGACTCCGGCATCGATCTCCGCTGGAGTCAGAAATACGTTGTCGAAGAAATACGTGCCGAAGCTTCTGCCGATTTGGTTCATGACGCAGCGTCCAGCAATACGGCAATGCCGAGGTTAAAGTGTGGGTAATCGCGATCAGCCGGGTAGGTCTTGGCATACTGCGGAAAGATCAGAAACTGATGAGCACCGAGCTCGTACACTGCACCAGGCTCAAAAGAATCCAGTGGCACTAGGAAGATCTCCGGCAGCTCTGCATAGGGAGCAAACCCGCCGCCGAACTCTGTGAAAAGCGTAACGGGCACCAGACCATCCAGACCGCCGATCAATCCCTTTGCACGCGAGACGGTGCCAACGCTCCCGTAGCTTGTGCCGTTCTGGTGAAAATGCGGAACACCAATCAGAGTGCCTTGTCCGTTAGGTCGCAGCGGCCCCCATGTCCTACCTCCAACATCCCAGCCACTCCACTCAGCATGAGAGAGGCGAACCCCGAAAGTGGCAAAGGCATTGGAGAACAATGGCTGCTTTTGCGTGCTCAGATAGCTCTCCGTCGACGTCACAAACTGCCCACCAGTTCCAGCGGACAGCACTGGCAGCACGCCGAAGGACAAGCATGAATAAAGACCGCCAGCACGCTCTGTGACTAATACCACAAGGTCATCCGATACGAAAAAATGGCATGTGCCCGCGCCGTCGCCGCTCTCTACATAACACTTCGGCGATGACTGAAAGCCAGGTTGATTGACGAAGCCAGCGCTATCGCTATAGCCACTCGCAGCCGAGACGATCACCCCATGCTGCCCAATCGAGCTCACAGCGTAGTAATCGACGTAAGGACTCGACACCCCAAAGCTCCTTAGACAAAAGTAGGTATCACCACGAGAGATCATGAGCTGGATGCCAATACGCGGATCATCAAAGCCGCCGTACCGATTCACAGCCCAACCTTCAAATTCCAGGCGCTGCTTGATCACGGCCACGAGGTCGTCGGCAGATGTGTAGCGAGATGAGTAATGCTTCATATCAACCTCAGCCCGTAAGTTTCAGTCGACTTACTGACGTTAGGCACCACCAGGTAATCCACGCCATCGATCTCAATGACAGACTCAGCCGCGCGCCCCTGCGGAATCGCAACCACACCGTCCAGGTAACCCAGCCAAACCCCATCATCAGAATTCAGTGCATCGGTATCGGACGCTCGCCCTGAGCTCACTACCAGAGCCGGATACACGACCGCGCCGCCGTCAATCTTGCCCCTTAGCCGGTGGAATTTCCCGTCAAAGGGATGCACGTAGGCGTAGGAATATGAGTAAGGAAATTCGTTCGTGAATGCGCTGTTGCCGCCTGAATTCCCACCCACGATCTGCCACGCGCCGGTCGGCAGGCAGACCTTCGGGCAGTATTGGTTGCCACCGGACATAAAAGGGTAGGAAGACTCCTTGGAGCCACCCAGCTCACCCGACCCGCCGATAAAGCAAGGGAACGGATAAGCCCTGTTCGAGCCGAAAGGTAGGATCAACCCAGCATAAAACGAGTAGTAGTTTGAGCCAGAGCGAATGACCCCGCACAGCCGGCGAGAATTCACCAACGTCCACACCTTCACTTCGCCGGCAGGCAGGACAAAGCGAGGCAAGAAAGGCGAATACGCATAGCTAAATCCACCCGCCTGCAGGGCCACAGGTTGATCAGGATCGAAGTCCTTGAACGCCTGAATCTCAACAACACCGCTGCCAACCAGGAACGCCACAAAGCCAGCACCACCCGGAAGCCCAAAAACCTTTTCCGAAGAAGTGTCACGGACTACCGCCCAGTCATTTGACGGCAAAAGATCAGTACAAAGGGATGTCAGCCAGTCTGCGCCGCTGGCATAAGTAGATATAGCTACTGTCATTGTTATTATTCTTTTAGATCAGTAGTTATATATTATCACATGTTTTTAATCTCATTTCGGTTTGCGCGAATCACGTTCATGATTGCCGCTTCGCCGTGGCTACCCTCCATGACGCTTGCAATAGACTGGCTATCAATCATGTTATTAACAGTAACCCTTGGCGCTTTATCCGCCTGCCCGCCACTTCCTTTGCCGAGGTTATTGCGATGACGAGGATCACTTGCAGTAAGCATTTCCTCACCTTTTTCCGCAATGATGGGAACTTCATTGGGCTTCAGGCCCATAATTCCACCTGTATGATATCTCGGAGCATTGGCAAAAAAGCTCCAGGGAACATTGCGTGAACGTCCAGCATCACCGATTCCACCACCGCTATGCTTAACTCCTGCGCCAATCATCCCCAGCAGTCCACCAGCACCATTACTCGCCCCACCGGTATAGGCTGACAGCATGGACTGAATCGCGAGCTGAATCAGCAGCTTCGCAATGATCTTCGACACTTCCGTCAGCACACCCTGAGTGAAGTCAGAGAAAGCCTCTTTCGCCGATTTCGTACCGGAGATAAAGTCAGTGAACAGACCTTCCAGGCCGCCTTGGAGGCTATCCGACACGGTGTCAGTCAGCGTTGCGAGGTCAAACACCTCGGCCCTGGCAGCCTTTGCAGCAGCTTGCACTTTTTCGAGATCCGCTGGATTGCCGGTGACTTCCGCAGCTTTGTTCCCGCGCTCTTCAAGCTGGTTAGCTTGATCGAGGTAGTCCATGGGCGAGATCTGGTGCTTCTCCAATTTTGACTTCAAATTGGCGTACTGGCGCTCGATCTCAGCCATCTCGGCCTGGGCTTTTTTCGCGGAGATGAGTTTCTGGATTGCCGTGGAGTCGTCGCCCAGGCTCTCCATATTTTTTATGCTGTCTTTGAAGTCGGCTTCGATCTTCTTGATGTCAGCGCTGAATTGATCGCCGCCGATTGCGAGAAGCTCGATTTGTGCGTCGTCTTTGATCTGCTGAATTTGCTGCTTGATGACGCCAAGCTGGGCAGCTCGCTCAGCTTTCAGGAGTGCTTCTTGGTTGATGAGCTCAGCGCCAATTGTTGCCTGGTCAGCACGCTTGCTAGTGATGTCAGCTTCGAGCTGAGCGATGGTTGCGAGGATGCCAGGCCTGTCATTTGGGTTCTGGGTGACCGCCAACAGCTTTTGCTGCCCAGTCAGGCTGCCTTGCAGAGCTTTAATGTCGAGGGCGAGAGAGCGCTTCTTCTGCTCGCTGAGCTTCTTCGCGGCTTCCGTTTCAATTCTGAATTTTTCCTCAGCGATCTGGACTGCCGAGAGATTCTCCAGGCGGGCACGCTCTTGCAGGCCGGACAGCTCTACCTGCTTTTTCGTGTCGATCTTCGAGATCGTGATGTCGATTTCTTTTTTAGCGAGATCGGCCTGGAGCTGGGCCTGGGTAGCTGCAATTGCTGCTGAGGCTTCAGCGTTTTTGGTCTGAAGCTTTGCGAGGTTTTCCTGATTGGCTTTATCTTTCCGTGCTGCAAGCTCCTTCTGAAGATCCTCTTCGTTCTTAATTGATTGGATCTTGTATTTATTCAGGAAGTCATCGGCAGCTTTCTGGTCTTCGTCCGTATCCAGGATGCGGAAATTTTCCTGGCCGACCTCGTGTAGTTTTTGCCTGAGACCTTGGACTGCTTGGATTGACTGGTCGATGTCGCTTTTCTTTGCAATTTCAACTGGCTTCTTTAATGATGCCTTTAATTCCGAAACATAGCCTTGGAACTGTTTGATCTTTCCAGACGCACCATCCAGATTAAACGAATCTGCAAATTTCTCGAATGGCGTAACAAGAACCGTACTTAGAAGACCGATGGTTGTTCCAAACGCTGAGCGGAATACACTGACCATTCCGTTTGCAGTTTTGACAAAGCCAGCATCAATGGTGTCCAGGCCTCGCAGGAAAAGCTCAGCGGTGAAGAGTGCTCCCTCGCCTAGGAAGCTAAATACGACGTCGAATGTGTCCTTAATTTTTCCGGCAAATACCAAGCCGCCCAAGATGCCAGCAAACATATCTGTGAATTTGTCGCCAATGCTCTTAACTGGAGCCTCGACATCAGAGGAAATATTTACTATCGATTCAGTCACTAGCTGTACTACAGCAGTAACTTGCGGCGACAGGTCGGCAAGCATCTTACTGAACGCTGTGCTGCCGACTTTTTCAAGTTGAGTGAACGACTTCCCGAGTTTGCTAACAGCGATAGTTTCAGTATCACTCAGAGTCAAATTGAAGCGTTTGGCTTCCTCCATTAACCTCTTGAATTCCTCCCCGCCGTTCTTCAAAACGGGTAGAAGATTTCGCAGGGCGTCAGAGCCGATCTGATCGAGGAAAGTAAATGCAGAGTTGTCCGACATGCCCTTGAGGGTTTCGGAAATCTTCTGCAACTGCTCCAGTGGATTGAGCTTATTGAATTTGGCAACATCCACATTCATGACTTCAAAGAAGTCGACACCGCCACCAGAGCCGATGGAACTGAACTCTTCGACTTTGATCCTTACCTCGTCGAGGGCATCCAACAGTTGATCAGGCTGAACATTTGCGCCGTTGAAAGCCGCGTACTGAGCTGCCGTCAGATCTTCCATCGAGAATCCCAGGCGCTTAGCTGCTGCGTCGAGTTCCGTCAGTTGGTGGACGGTTTCTTTGATCGCTGCAGCGCCTGCGAAGGCACCGATGAGTGCCGTTACTTTAGCGGTGGCACTTGTAAGAATGCCGGATGCCTCATCCTTAGCTCTAAGGATTAAATTAATTACTGCACTACTAGCCATTTTATTTTTATTCTCCGGCTATTTTTTGCATCAACTCATTGAACGGTTTCGCATCTCCAGACACACAAGCAATACGGCTCAAGTGCTGAGCATAAAGCTCTCCAGCAAGCTCTGAGCGGCGCAAGTCGCGTTGAACTTCAACAAGGCAAAATACTTTTTTGATTGAATACATATAAGGATTGAAATCAATAGAGTTGTGACCGCAGCCAACCAGAAACTCGCAACTAGATATCAAGACATCCAGGTAGTCCGATACCTTGTCTGTCTCTCCCTGCTCTTCCTGTCGATTTCTCTCGCGCTCGTAATCGGCTACTTTTTGAGCAGCAGTGCGATTGTCGGAGCGAGCTTCTCCAGACTTTTTTTTAGTCCTTCAGGGAATGTCAGAGATAGGACAGTAGATAGCAGCTCTACTTGAGTCATCAGTGGGAGATTTCTGATGTGCTCAGCCGCTTCTGGTTGTTTGCAGCCAAGAGCAATGCAAGAAGCCCCAAAGGCAGGGAACTGAAGCATGATGACCTTTGAGTTGTCGCTGGCCTCTTTATTTTCCTTGGCATTATGGAAAAAGATTGCCGCGAGGATTTTTGCGTGCTTATCAGCGAGACGAATAAAGTCTTCCGTAGTTAATCCGTAGACATCAAGAACCTTTGCTGGCTCTTTTTCAATTGCTTGTGTAACGGTAACTTTTTTGCAGGGTACGACGAGGTCGAGCAGAGACATTGAATTGGCCTTTCTTATTATTATTCTTATATAGCAATCATATCATTTCGATTGACACAAATGTGGCCCTGGTCAAGAATGGTTTGAGCTCAAAGGCATGAGGCCGGGAATGCAGAAAATATCGGAATTAACGCCTGCGGAGCGGGATGATTACGTTTGTCGTCAAAGTATCGCGGTGCTCAGGGCGTGCGGGTATGACATGCCGGAGGAAATGGCGCTCGACTATCTGTTGGATTCCGATTCGGTTCCAGGGTATAGGTTTGATGTGCTGGACTGCGTGTTTAACTGCATTGCATTTGTCCTACAGCATCGGCGTGATGACACTGAGGCTAAAGAGGCCATGGAAAATATGCTGCAGGAGGTTGGGGCAGAGAATATCAACCAGTTGACTGACCACCTGTTCCGCATTGCTGAGGCTGCGGCGAGGGATGAGCTGGAGCAGCTGGTTGGTTAGTTCTTTTTTTTGTGACCTGCAGGAGGCATAAGTGGCACTATCAACATATTGGGAAGGGTGGTTTCCGGACTTTGCCGAAGCTAAGGTAGAGTCAATATCTCCTGTTCGACTTTATTATGGGTATGCCGGCAGGAATGCTTGGCACTCCACCTGGATAACAACATATTCGGAAGGCTGCATGCACGCCTCCTTTAAGTCTGCAGCGGATTTCGTTGAGAAAAAACGAGTCCAGGGGTCGGTGTTTAATATACGAGAGATGCCCGGTATTGCATTTAGGTCATCGGCTGGCGATATTGTAGTTACCCAAATAAATACTACGGAGCCGCTATCGCTGTACTCTGCCAAGGAATATTATCAGTTAGCGCACATTGCGGAATGGAATAAGGATCTAACGCTAGATAGTTATATTAGCCTAGGTGCTCCGATCTACGATGTCGCAAAGTCGTTTTCTTGGTGGAGCAAATTTTGGAGATCCCAGCCACCAGTTAGTAACTCTGTGATTATTTTAGCTACTCGTGATTCTAGTGCCGATTATTCAAGCGATATCCAGGGTGACTTCAAGGCATATGTTTCATATAGCAAGGGGTATAAATACCGATTGGGGTGGCAGAACATGAGTGCTACTATTTCGGCAGAGCCAATAAAACGGATCCTGTCCCATGGCGGTCATTTGTAAGCAATAAAAAAGGTCGGTGCAGAGCTTGCTCGCGTCTGACCGACCAGTTCTTCCAGGAGTGCAGCTAATAAAAAAGTTTTAGTGATTTTTCGTCGAGTTAAGCGACAGCATTACGCTACTTTCAAGGAGTCCCGGAACTCCCTGGATATACATAAATTGCAAAACATTGGTGTCTTTGGTTTTCCATTGCCGGCTTACCGCGTTTGGCATGGTTATGCTCTTGTCTGGAATGCTCTCATAGTATTTATCAAGTTCGGAGAATAGTGACAGCATCTTTTCCGTGCTGTTGATTTGCTTGTTTGCATTCACAGCGATGCGATATGGATTTTTTTGACCCTGAGCGAATATAACCTCTACGCCGCGAACATCGTGTCCAAAGACGGATGCGGTCATTTCGAAGTTTTTGCAAGATAGTATTTGCTTATCTTTGAGCGTAACATCCTTGCATACAAATCCCTTGGATTCCAGGTCGGCCCGATCAGACTTCATCGACACCCCAGCAAAATCCGGTGTTTTTTCCTGACTGCACGCAGCGAGAGTCAAGCCAATTGTTAGCGCTAGTACAACCTTCCTGGAATCCATGTTCACCTCGTAAGGAAAAATTCTCGGAATTTTATACTAGCGCCGATGTAATGGCAATTGGATGTTAATGAGCTACTACGTGCTCTTCTTTGAACATTTTGGACAAGCCTGAGCCAGTGACAAACCTACTAACCTCAACAGTGCCTTTGATTTCCTGAGTATCAAAGTCAGAGGAAACCAGGTTGCGAGCAGCAGCTGGAGACAGGGAAACTTTGTAGTAGGTAACCTTAACCGGTACGTCCGATTCCTCAGTGTTCCTGGCATCAAACACGATCATAACTTTAACAGACGTGTTTACCATGCCTTCAATACGCTGAACGGCTGCTTTGTTGTAAACGACGGTTACAGTGTCACCATCCTCGAACGCGGCAGTGTCAAAAAAGTGAATGGTGCCGTTCGATGCGACGTAATCAACACCATCTTCGAGCGGATCAGTTGCACCCTCGACGGTTACACTTGTCACCGAACTGATAACGCCGTCTACGTTGATGCTCCTGTTTTTATATACCTGTCCGGTGAATTGTGCGCCGGTCTCCGCAATGTCAGCGGTTGCTTTGCCAAACAGGGCCATCTCCATCACTTCTGGGGAGTACGACCGCATATTAATGGTGAGCTCGCCAGATGTTTTGATGATTTTGGACTTGGCAACACCGCCAGTGCCATACACCATGTCCATCATTTCGACTTTGTCCGTCGAAAGGGAGAGGACTGCGGAAGAAATCTGGCCGACGTTAAAGAACCCACCAACAGGTCTATCATTAGCGTCGAGCTTTGAAACAAGGACGCCGCTGTTACCAATGTAGCCAATCGTGGTATCTGGCGCGTTAAATCCAAGAGACATATATTTACCTATTATTATTTTTGTTGTTGGTATTTGGTTTGAGCTCAAACGAGCACTATTCGCTGCGACCAAATCACTGACCAAGCGCTAAAGTCTGACTTGCCGTCAGTGACGCCATTAAATGCTTCCTTGACTAATTGTAGCACGGGAATCTTAGTGTTTGTTTTCGGGTCGCCACGGAAGTTCTCAATCATTTTTGCGATTTCGACGGCGGTGTCAGCGGCGATGGATGACATCCCATGCGTGGCAGGATCAATCTTGCCGATAATCCAGGCTCCAAACATTGCGTCGAGCTCTAGTTTCACTCTGGTGCTTCTGTCAGGGACGTTGCCTCCGCCGCAGGAGAGCAGTATATATGGTCGTTTGCCATCAAGTTTCAAATTCTTTAGGTCGTCTACTTCGAGTTCGCCTGAGAAGAATTTTATGGTTGGGTTTGACGGCAAAGATTCTAGCTGAGCTTTAATTAGTTCAAGGTGGTCAGAGATATTCATGCAAGCGCCTTTTCGACGTTCTTTATTAGTATTCTAACATATTCATTTTTCCACTTGTCCGGGAGGCCACGCTCTTTGCTTGGCAGGAACATGCGTTGTTTAACTCGGATTCCATTTTGATGGGTATCTGCGTATTCCAGCGGTGATCCCAGGACAATGCTAAGCCCGCGAACTTCCCCACTGATGCTGTTGCGGAGCATTCCAGTGTCGAGGAGCGGTTGGCCTTTTCGGTGCTTGATGTCTGGCCACTTCTCGCCATAGGGGTTTATCGAACGGCGGAAGTTGGCTTTGATTCGGTTTTCCCATAGAGCCGCCACTTCCTGCAGGCCTGCCCGAATGTGAGGGTTGCCGGGGCCGAGCTTTTTGACCTTTGCCGCCAGGGCCTGGAGCTGCCTGGTGTTTGCCACGAGCTCAACTGACCTGTCGGCACCGGGCGAGGCTGCTAGGGCTCTGGCGATGATGGGGATCATGGGTCAGGCCCTAAAAATCTTGATGTTGGTGAGCTTTGAACCCGTGCTCGTCTGCCCTGCTGATACGAGGTGGATCTTGCCTGTCGCAATGCCTTCCAGAAACGCGAGAGCGTCTTCGTAGCGCTTCCGGAGGTTCTCACTGTCCGTGTCAGGCCATGCGCTGTATCGAGCGATATCGAGCACCGAGCCACGCACGTCCAGGATGGCTGCTGGGTCTGTCAGGGGTACGCTGATACCGTGCGACCTGATGTAGTTGTCGGCCATTCTTGACGCCCGCTCGATTGCTCTGCTGACTCTGATCTCAGCATCACTCGGCAGATCGTCGTCACCAAACTCGCTTCTGTAATCTTCATAGCTTGCGTAATTCATGGAACAGTTTCTCTTAGCCAAATATTTTAGTTGGTTGCTGGGGTTACCCTCACTACCTGTTTCTTTTTATATAAAGGAGAGAATAGGTAGTGGGGGTAGCCATGGGTCACGGGGCTGTAAACCAGTTGGTTAAGAAAAACTTTCTTTGAGCTTCAACTGATCGAGAGGAATGACATGATGTGTATCGAGATCGACGAAGCTTTCCAGCGGCTGTCCAGCTTTCCAAAGCCTGTACCGGGCAGGCCCAAGGATTGCCTCCTGCTCAGCGGCGCTCTGCGTGCTTAACCAATCTTCATACCCATCTGTGAACGGCGGATCTTCTTCGGTCACCGCGATCATCACTGTCCTGCACCCCGGATGGAAAGGAGGCACCTTTCGGCCCTTGTCCGTCGTCTTGTAGATCTTCCCGTCCAGCGCCCTGCACACCGGGGTGGTGCGTGAGTCGAGCACTGCACTCAGTTGATACTGCTCGAAGCCGACACGCTCAAAAGTCTTGAGTGATGCTTGCGAGGTGACATGCGCAGATGCTGTCCGAACCATCACCTCGGCATTGCGCTTCGCACCCAGGAACGGATTGCCAGGCTCGGCATACAGAGCATCAACTATCTTCGAAGTAGACAGGCCATTGAGCACACCGAGCCTAATCGTCTGCTTCACTTTGATCTGTGTCGCAAGCTTCTGCTCGTCCAGCCACTCGCCCAGGATTTTGCCGTCAAAGGGATCGTTGCTGACAATCGACTCAACCAGCTTCTCGGTGACCATGTCGTTGCTGAAATCGAAGCCTAGGAGTTTGCTCGTAAACGCAGACTCGTAGACAAAGAGGTCACCGAGCTCGCGCTTGAGCGTCTCAGACATCAGCTCGTATTCATCAGCAATCAGCTTGTCGATTGTCACAAAAGTCTTGCGTAGCCTCGCCACGGCGTTCCAATTGCGAGCAGTCATTGCCTCGTCGAGCTCAGCTTTCACCGACGCCTTCAACGCCTGGAGGTGCAGAGCGGCTTGCTTTGCGATCCGGGTGAACTGCCCCCGCATAGCGATTTGATGCTTGATCGTTTTGTCCACCAGGCTCGCCATTACTTCGCCCCCTGGCCGACCTGACGGTAGTATTCCTGTAGCCCTGCAAGCTGTGCCTCGGTCGTGACTATTTGCTCTCTGAGACGTAGATAATCCTGTCCAGCAGTGGCTGTAAGCGCGGGCTCTCTTGCATCATCCAAGCTGGTGGTGCCGGCAGCGGCTGACACTGCAGCTGGGCAGGTGGCACGGACGAGCACGCGCTTAGTGCCAACAGCGAGCTCATTACGCAAATTGTCGATCTGGTTCTTGGCATCCGTCATTTCCTGAAAGCGTTGTTTATCTAAGTCATCCCTGGCCTGCAGAGCCTGAGCAGCCTGCTGCACCTGCATCTGCAAACGGGCCACCTGACTTTGAGCATCGGCAATTTCGACCTGCAAGGAATCCCTGTCCCGCTTGAGCAATACACCGCCCAAGGCAGCCAACAACGTGAACAGAGCGATCATCAGGTACTTGCTCATAGCCCGACCTCACACAAAGCCCTTTCTTCGGCGCGACGACTTACCAGGCCCTTGAGCTTCACACCACCTGCGTAAACCCACTTCGACAACTCAGCACATGCGCCTGCAGGATCACCCGCATTCAGCTTCTTCAGCAGTGTGGAGCTACCGAACTTCGTGCCGCCAACGTTGTAAACAAAAGAGACAAGTGCGGCCCGACGCTCGATAGTTAGATCGACTTTAACCCTAGATTCAACATCCCTTATCGCCACCATGAGATCTTTCTGGAGTAGCGCCTCACATTGCTCGCTGGTCTTGCTCTGTCCTAATTTAGCTGTCGCTGTATGACCATAGCAAATTGTCGGTATTCCTACAGGATCTAGATAAGCCTTTGTCTCGATACCTTCATGAGTAGAAACAACTATAGTGGCGATTGATAAAGTGGCAGCTGCTATCGCAGCCCGCAGCCTGCTAATCGCCATCTTTTGACTCCGCCACTTCACGTTTGCTAGCGCGCTCTTCTCTAACATGCCTCCTGAATGAGAAATAGACACCGAGAACGACGGAAATAGCTGTGAGTATTAGAACCCAGTCACTTAGAGTTACTCCGCAGACTATGAGTCCTGACGCAGTAACGCCAGATAGCTTTGTGGACTCAATGGCCACAGATTGAGAAATTGACATTAGACTTTCTTCTTATTATTATGTGAGTCTATCTTTTTATTGTAACACTTTAATCAAGGACGTGTTGTGAGCCTGAAATCAGCACTTGGGTCAGCAGTCAAAAATTTCGATCCCACCAATCCGTTCCACCAAGCTCTCCAAAAACATGGAGAAAGCGTATACCTCCGCGTGATCGAGCGAGCTACTCAGCATCAACACTTCGCTATCGTCAACGGAAAGCCAATCACAGATATCGCTGAAGCCGTGCGGAAAAAGGCTCTTGAGATACTCGCAGACGAGAACATCATCAAGGGAATGAAGTTAGAAGACGATCTCGGGATTTAGCTCAACCGATTTCTTTGTCCTCGACTTCCTCGCAGGCTTCTCCACAGCAACAGGTTCATCAAGCAGGGAAGCCCCAGGCTCTCCATACCCAAGACCACGCCAGTACCCGTCCGCAGCACTCCCTACATCGACCAACACTCGATCACCGGCCAGCTCCAGCCACACCGCATTTTTACTCATTGTTTGCCCCCAATGTTGGCCAATTGACCGCAAATGGGTCTTGTAGCGTTACATCTCTCAGTGCTTGTCTGTAGACCGCCAGCCTCTGCCGCGCTGCCGTATCAACCACACCGCTGATGTCCTCTTGATCAGGCAATTGCACTCTAAGCTCATCGAATTCAGCTAAAAGCTCATCTCGGGCCTTGAGGACTTCTTGCGTCTTCTCATCCCTGGACACTTCAATGACTAACTCGCCATCAATGATCCGAAGAGATTTTTTCGTGGCAAATGCCTGGAGGGCTTGTTCAAAGTTATCGACCTCAAGGTATTGATCTCCAGGAAGATCACCATAACCATACACATATCCAGCGCAGTCGTAATGCAGCTTATTTTTTGACATAGTATCTGTACCCCTCGCAAGCCCCGGTTACCAAAGGCAGTTTGAAATAGCTTTTATCTAACAGAGTAAGCTGATGCACTTCCATATTCCCGGAGCTTCCGTCAGCCGCCCCAACGCTTCCACTGTCTCCATAATAGACAACCTTGTGTGCCGCAGCATCAATCACCATCCCTGCGAGTTTGGTGTTGAAAGCAGGCAATTTAGAAAAGGTGGTTCCACTATCGAAGGATACACATCCGAAATTGTTGGCCGTAGCCTTCAATCCGTTCACGAAAAGCAAGTTGTTGTGACAGGCAATACTGTGGGTGACAGCTGTAGAATTTACAAAGTACGGAGTCGTAACCGACGAAACCCTATCAGTATCGGAATTATATTTATATTGGATGCCAGCTAAGCCGAAATAGATCAGACTTCCTGCACAGCGGATCGTATCTGGTTCCGGATACAACGATGCAACTTGCCTAGTCGAAGCAACACCCGGAGTAGCTAGATCTATTAGCATTTCATAAAGGCCAGGTGAACTGCCACCAACGGTTCCGACAAAGAAGACACGGCCCGAATCAGTTCTTACAATCGTTGATCCTTGGTCGAGCCCTCCTATAGTAAAACTCCCTGCGAAGTTTCTTTTGGTGTTAGCAGCCGGGGTATAGAGTCTACGCAACGACTTCCAGCAGAACAGATCTTCGTCAGCAGAAACACTAACCGCACTGAAACCCCCGCCAGTCGACTGCGATGACTCACCAGCGTAAGTTGCTGTAACTGCAGAGCCGTTGGCCTGAATGCAATAGATGTTGTAAGCACCGTTCAAAAAGTACAATGCATTATCAGTAACAACAAACCGCTTGTGGCCAAGAGCTGATGCGTTCGAAAAGACCAGATTGAACGAGCTATCGTATGCAGTAATAAATGGCGTTACAGAATTTAAAGTGAAAAGTAGCCCCTTAAAGTACACGGCATCTAGAACCTCACCCGCAGTAGCAGAAAGCCGTGCAACGCTGCTTGTCAGAACACTTTGGTACTTCGGAGTGCCACCATTGATCAGCCCGGCCAGCTCGGAGGCCAAAGAGCTTTCCTTAATGCTTCCGTCACACTCAAAATAATCCTCATAGGTGCTTTCAGGGAGCATTACTATCGTGCCAGTCTCAAGGCCACCACCGGATATGGGCTCCGACGGCTCCAGGATTGAGACAGAAGCTACCGCAGCATCCACAATTTGCTTAATACTAGCCCTTTGAGAGTTACCAGGCCGATGCACATGAATTACAGCATTTTGATTTCCGTCCCAAGCAGTATCGAGATCGCTGGGCCTCTTCTTATTAGTAGTCATTTCAGAATCCGTTTGCTTTGAATGCAAATCTTATTGTGTTGATATTGTATCACTCTTCTACAAGCTTATATTCGAGCAGATCAAAGTCTCTGTAGTTACGAGTGAGCACGAGGCTATCATCTTCCACGTCGATCCACTTCAGGCTTGAATCACCCTCGACCGGGAATACTTTCTCGAATGTAGCCCCAGCGTCAAAGGTGACTGTCAGTGAGACATCGGCGTTGAGGAAGACGGCGAAGTCGCCTCTGGTATACCCATGCGTAACTACACTGTCCAAGGTTATTAGTTTTTCTGAGCCATCGCTGTGTTTGACCCTACGAACATCCTGGCCGGAAAGGATGTACAGATAGTCGTCACCAGCTATGAGCTTGCCGCCCCCCTCACTGACCAAGGTGTAGCCATCGACGGTAAGCTCCACTACCGCTGTAGTTGCGTCTGGACGCTTGATGCTCGCAAAGACACGACCGCCCGACGAGACGACTTCATTGCCCGTGCCGTCGATCAGCAGTGTCACATCGTCGAGCACTGGGCCTGGTGTGACCTGGAGGTTATCCGGATCGATGAGGTACGAGATGGTGAAGTCCGTATTTACCAGCCAATCTTTGTCGCCCAATGTGGCCATCGCTGGGAGCTTGGTGTCACCGTATGTGCCAGCGATATCGAAGATCAGGTTGGTGTCTGTGCCATTGATCCCAGTGAGTCGATCAACACCACTGTCACCTCGCAGGTAGTAGGCACCCAGCTCAGTTTTGAATACGTCGCAAGCGCGGTCGGAGATGTAGTTCTTCTCCACGACCCTTGCAGTACCCTCGGCAAGCTGCTGCTCACTATTGAAGATCACGTAGCTGCCGTCGAACGCTGCAACGAACGTATCGCCATGCTTCAAGACACGCTTGGGTAAGCCGTATACGCCACCGAAGCTGATGGATTTGGTAGCCGTCTCGTCGATGCCAATGACACGCTTTAGCTGCTCAACGAACTGCTCCCAAGCGATGTAGTTGCCGCCGTCATCCACTTCGACGAAATCAAGGCCAGCGATATCAGCGTAAATCGCATCGGGGGCAGAGACCGATCCAGCCATTGGGTCAGGCTTCGCCTCAACGGACACGTCACCTGGTTTGGTCGCAGGATCTTGCTCACCCGGCGATACGACAGACCAGTCACCATTGTCATCCGCAGTGCCGGTGCCGGTCGATCCATCAGGAAACGTGACCGTGATCTGATCGCCTGGATTCGCACCGCTGCCGCCAACGGTTACAGAGCCATCTTGGTTTGGAGTGATGTCATCCACGACTGGCTCCCCAGGCTTTGGAGTCGTACCAACACCAATATCGCCTGGATCGAGATCTGGATCATACGGAACATCGGGAAACTCGACCTCCCAATCACCATTGTCGTCCGCACCGCCGGAGCCAGTCTCCCCACCAGGCAGCGTCACCTCGACATCATCACCAGGGGTTGCTCCACCACCTCCGATTACCGTGCCACCACCTTCTCCAGGCTTCACTTCGCCAGGTTCAGGAGTCGTAGGAGTAACAGGCGTAGGCACTTGGTCAACAACCAGGTCAGGTGCAGCAGGCACAGGCGTCAGCGCACCCGGTGACGTCACCGACCAACCGCCGCTATTACCGACCACACCAGTGCCCACCGAACCATCCGGAAACGTCACAACAATTGTCTGCCCAGGCGCCCCACCACTACCGCCAACAGTCACCGCCCCATCAGGATTCACAGTGATGCCATCAATCACTGGCGAGCCGATCACCAATTTCACAACGCGGCGCAGGTGATAAACAGTGAGGGATAGCAGAGTTCGACCAGGGATATTCATCAGCGAACCTCGTGAATCCAGACCGTCGCACCATCCTCTCCATCGAGCAGCCGCACACTCACCGGACGCCCTCTGTTTGCATTCAAATAAATTCCACCCCTCGCGTCGACTGGCGCGTCGGATTCAGTGACTGAGGTGCCTTCAGCAAGGTGGATTAACGACTTACAGAAGATGTAGATAGCCTGGCCCTGGATGATCTGACTCGTAAAGGCGTTCCCTTGGGTGAGGCCGACTTTGCCGCGAGAGACGCCAGGTACAACGATTGGCAGGACTGCGCCATTGCGTTCGATTGTTGCAGTTACTTCGCTCATGTTTTGCTCCTGAAATGTGAAAGCCCCCGCTGCCGAGAAGCGAACGAGGGCTTTGATATTGCGGGTGGGCTCTCGCGAGCCCGGTGTATCAGTGACTGCCGACGCGGATTGCACGTTCTGGAGCTACAGCTTTGCATCCGAACAGGATTTCCAGCTTCCAGTGGGTCGATTCCGTAGCGAAGTTGTACGAGCTGAGCAGACGCATGGTTACGCCAGTCACGGGGTCTGTCATTGATCCCATGGTTACGCCAGGAGCGTTAGCAGGGGTTTCAAGCTGACGGAATGCGATGACAAACGCTGACTTCGAGAAAGCGATGTTGAAGCCGTGGTCTTTTGCTACAGCGACAGCAGCACCTGCAGGAATATCCGTTTTGATGACTTCGTGGATCGTGACGATTGCAGAGCCAGTGCCATCTGCAGCAACGTCATTAGCAACAGAGAAAGGACTTTCGACACCAGCTACCTTGATAACGTCACCCCTAACGAAGGTCGCAGCAGGATCGAGGCCCTTGATCACAAGTACACTCGTACCAACGGAGGCGGCGGTCGAGATGGTGGCGGACTGGCTTTCTGAAGCTGTGCCTGCAAAGTGGAACGGTGCCTGGATATCGCTGTAGCAGTTGAGGCCGAACCTACGCCCGATTACGCCTTCTTTCTCAGCCACCTGGTCGCTGCCAGTTGTGAACACACCCAGCAAATCAGCCTCACCGTCGGAGGTCAGGACGAATGTCTTCTCTCCAAGCACTTTGGCGTTGTGAAGTGTTTTGCGCGCATTGATAACGTCTTTTTTATCTAGTGGGTTGGTCGACCCAAGAACGCCAGAGTGATACGGAACTTCTTTCACGAGATCGAAGATAGCTTCATTGATGGTTCGGGCCAGGACGTCCACTGCGGCACCGAGAGCATCAGGAATAACACCAGGCTGCATGCCCGTGAATTCTCGGTCGGACATCTTGAATTCTTTATAGATATGTCGATCCAGCTTCAGGTCGACCTTCTCGACTTCGAGATCTGTAGCAACAGATCCACCAACGCCATGTTCATCTGCTTCATCGAACTCAACAGGCTTGTTGATCCGAATCGACTCACCGACCTTTTTCGACTCGTCTGCCGTGTTTACGGTAATCAATCCGGGCATAGTCAACTGACCACGAAGGCGTGACATAGCTACAGGGAGGATAGTTTCGTTGATCAGTGCTTCAAAATCGTTCCCATAAGCTGGAAGAACAACGAGTGCATTACTTTGCGTCATTTGCATACCCATTTATTGTTATTTTTGTTTTGGTATTTTTGAGATATCTGTTGCTCACAGAGCAAAACAGCCGCTGGCCCGACCAGCTTGGGAACTGGGACTCAGGGTGAGCCCCAGGGTGTAACTCTTTACTCAGCTAATGACGATTTCGCCCTTAGCCCTTTTGGCAAACAGTTCAGTTTGTTCTTGAGCAGTACCCAGCATCAGTTTCTGCTGCCACTCTTCGCGAGACATCGTTACGCCAGTGCCACCAGTGCCTTGCTTGCCACCCGACCCAGGCATGGACTTGAAATAGTGTTGCTTAGTTTGAGTCAGGCCCTCAATCCATTCTTTCGGAGTCAGCGCACGGCCAGCTTTGCCCATTGCAACATTACCGTGTTGGTCACGGCTAACCAGTTCGCCATTATCAGTAAGCTCCCACGAGCCACCGGCCAGGTTGATCAGGTCATCAATAGCGGACGGTTGGAAGAACTCATTCTTCAGTGCTTCATTACCGATGAGTTGTTTGATTTGAAATTGCTTCAGTCGACCTTTCTCGGATTCAACAGCTTTACGCAGTTCTTCTTTCTCAGCCTGTTCGGCTTGGAGGCGCTCTTGCCACGTAGCATTTGCAGCGTTGACTCTTTTATCCAAAAGTGCCTGGAAATCCAGCTTCCCTGATTTCAATGCAGCCTGGTCGGCCTCATCCTCTGCTTGAGCAAGAATTGCATTCAGTTGATCCTGGACTTTCTTCTTCTCTGCCAGAATCTCAGCATTCTTTGACCTCAAACCGCCAGTTTCAGCTGCGACAGCTTTAGCCAGTTCGGCGCGAAGGGTTTCTTGGAATTCTGGAGTTTCGGTGATGGGTGTTGGTTGAGCCCCTGGCTCTGGGTTGCCTTCTTCGCCATAAGCTTTGAAAAGGACAAGACCACTGTGCTTCTGCAACATTGATTAAATCCCCCGAGGATTCTTATTATTGTTTTATGTTGTAAAGCCATAATATCATAAAAAATGGCATGGGGGATTTTTTGGAAATTAACTCTTGACTAAACCACTGCTTTCAAAATTCGTTCTCTTTCATTGATTTCTATCCCCTGCACAGCGGCCAAAAAGTCATTGACTATCTGAACCTTCCCATCCTTAGCATCTTGTAGAACCGATACAATCATGTCACCATCAACCATCGCCCCGAAGATTTCCTCCGATGGATTCCCTCCAATGACGGATGCTTCCCACAGCCTATACAGGTCGTAACCCTTCATACCGACTATGAAATTAGCCATGAGATACAGAGTGTTTCTCAGCCCGGTGGAATGATCCCCAAGCCGGAATGCCTCTTGAGCCTGGATATAGATTTCATGTTGCTGAGCGAACCTACTCATCGTTTCTCCTTTTTATTCTTCGATGATCTGTGCCAATACTTCCCAGGCGAGCCATCTCAAACTCTTTGGCTCAGTAAAACTCTGTACATCAAACACAAAACGGATTCCGTCAAATACGAGATCCCTAGCATGAATCAACTCGCCCATTATAAGACGCTCAATCAGATCCATACTCTCCGGACAACCCGCCTCGGCATAATCAGCCAGCAGTTCAAGGTGCCGTTTTTTGTCAAAGCGAAAAATACCCAAGGCCGGGTAATGTTTACGCTCTGAATCAAACCCACCTACCAGGCGGATAGCGCAAATTTCTTCTGTTTCCGGTGTCAAAGCTCGGATTGTGACTGTCTGCATATTACTACCTGAGAGCTTCGGCTCTTCTTCTAATATTTGTATTTTATCCATGGAGCTTTAACTGGATCAAATATATTTTTAGTCTTCGGATTGGTCGTTCATTAAGACAGGCTTGTAACGTAAATTTTGTCATGTAACACAGCCGCTGTTACAATCCATTTTTCGCGTTACACCAAAGCCTCTTGAGAGCAAGGGCCCGCGACATCAGAAATACACATTAGTTCCGTGCCACTAGAAAACTTAACTAGCGCACAGCTGCGATGTTGAATTGCCATCACCCTTGTGTTAAAAATTCTCCGCCACATACGTGATACAAACACAAAGGAATGCTGTACGTGAAAAAGATTGCGCTCGCTCTTGCCGTTGTCATGCTGACCGCTTGCGGTGAATCCAAGGTAACCGAAGTCGATGGCACTACCTCGGCCTCTGCTGATCAGTCGCTCAAGGCGATGATGAAAGGCATGAAAGATAACGAATATCTTGAGATGGCTGGCAACATTAAGATGCTTCACTCTCGCTATGCCGGTGAGGAGTTCGCCAGAGTCCTGAACGGCAAGGACATGGACGAATTCAATGCTGAAGTGGCAGACACCAAGAAGTTCTTCATTCAGCGTGGCAAAGAGCGCGCCACTGCCCAGCTTCAAGCCGACATCGACGAGCTGACGCAAAAGAACCAGGAGTTCACCGATTTCCGCATCCAGAGCGGCGACACTTCGTTCGACCCTGCGAATCACCCGTTCACGTCCAAGAACCTGAGCCGCATCGAGAACTACAAACAGAAGCAGGCGACCCTGGCTTCGCTGAGCGATGATGCCTACTGGAAAGAGTACGGCTGCGGCTGCTATCAGTCTTCGCTTGGTGCTACTGCCAATCCGCTGCAGTAAAGTGGTGCGGGCCGCTCACCCTGAGCGGCCTTCCTGGAGCTCAGCGTGAACGGTTACCACGTCACGACGACACGGGGTCACGGCACGACCGTCCTTGCCGTCGAAACCACTCGAGCCCGTGAGCTCGTCTGCCACTGCACGATCTACCCCTTGGGCGACACAGAGGTTGTCTACCCTGTCACTGTGATGACTCTGGCACCCAGGCACCGCCAGGCGCTCCCAGACCTAAAACTCCAGCTCCTTGATTACCTCCTGCAGCAACACCGGGCAATCCTCCTGAGCGCAGGCAACGACACAGTAGGCGGTCGCTTCTCCTGGCAAACCCAGCTTGAATACGCCATGGCCCAGGGCCACAACGCATACCAGCTCGCCGGCAGCCAGATCAGCAGGTTTGACGACAAAGACCTACAAACAGCACTGGCCAAGCCGTGGGGTGAGTGCTTGCCATTGGTGCTGCTATCCAGCCATGAGCTGCCGCTCAGCGTGGCTTACGAGATATCAGTCGAGTACGTGAACTCGCTCAACAAAATTGATGCGAGGGCCGCAGCTGGCTTCAGTTAATCCTGAGTCGAAAGCCAACGGTCAACCCGCTCACGCCTCCCTAGCTTATGAAGCCGAGCGCTGCCAGTCTCCAACAGGCCAAGAAAGCGCTGTCGATCCTCACATGATGGAAACCAGTCGGATATCTTCACACTGCAATGCTGAGAGTCGCTGAGAGCCCATCGGACGATCATGTCTGCAGCAGCCCTGCAATGATCAGCCATCCAGACAGATCTTCCGTCACTACGCCAGCTGCGCTCGGCCAGCACCTCGGTGACATCGAGGACTCCCACATCACCAAAGAACGCAGAGGTATCAGGCAAGTGGATGCCAGCAAGAGAAACTTTGCAAACCCCCGTCTCACGATCCCAGTACGCCAGAACATGCCAACCACCCGAGCTAACCCCAGGAAAAGGGAAGTTGATCGCAGACTTACCAGTGATGTAATGCTCACGAGTAACTCGATGCAGGTCGAGGTCGAACAGGGGCTGATTCATCCTTGCAACCTACCATCGCCATGTGTGCCCGGCAACGTGGTTTGACTCTAAACCTGTCCGCAGAGAAGATGCCTTCAGGACAAGGAGCAAAAATGGACATCAAGCGTGGTAATCACTACATCTGGGCGCATTACCTTCGTGGCTGGTCGCATAACCAGAGAGATGTGTTTCATCGAACAAAAAAGGGCAACATCCAGGCGGTCAGCACAAAAGGGCTCGGTCGAGAATATGAATTCTATAAGCTAACCCCCCTAGACAACGTCGATGTCGAGTTTCTTGAACGCTGGATTAGCAAATGCGATCCTGGAATAAAGAATTTTCACTACGGCTTTCTAAGGAGGATGATTGTATATTCATGCCTTCTTGCCGTGCTTGACCCTGTCAAAGATAAAGAAAAACGTGACGACATAACATTCAACACAATTGAAGAGCTACACACAACAATTGAAAACGACGTCAGACCGACGCTCGACGCATTGAGAAATGGTAACTTTTTGGCTTTAGAAGAAGAAAATGCACTCAATAATTTGATTAGCTATATGGGCCATCAATTTTCACGAACAAAAGTCTTCCGCAATATTATTGACTCGTCGGCCAGGTCAGGTAATCAGACCATCAATGAACTAATGATAAAAAACAACTGGTTTTTGGCAATCCTGGTTGGCGTCAACATGGGCTACAGCACGGCGATGTGTTATGAGACTAAAAATGTGGTTTGGCTCATAAATAATACAGATACTCGATTTATAACAAGTGATAATCCTGTGATCAACGTGCATCCCGAAGTGCTCAATCGCAAACCCAATGGTATACCACCTTCACATACCGACCTATATTTCCCCATCTCACCAACCCTCGGCTATATGGTCAATGACTCAGATTACTGGGGCAAGGGCAAAGTAGAAGCCACCAATGAGATGGTTGTGGCACTGAACAGGCAGATGCTTATCAGGTGTGATGAAACCGTGTATGGCGACAGTATGGAAATCATAAAACAGACAAAGCTTCCAAAAGCGTAGGCCCTCCGGGCCTTTTTCCTTGCCTGAGGTCTGTCAGCAAAGGGCAATGTGAAATTATTTTATGGGTATGCCACTGATATACCCATCTGTATTTTCAGGGGTTGCAGCGGGGGTTTCGCTCTTTCTCTCGTTTTCAAGGTGCATGGTGCAAAAAATATTGATTGATCAGATCTTATCTCAATTGCAATACTAATCACATGCAACGACTGCTCAGCGGTCAATAACGAAAGAGAGATGTGCATATGAACGACAAGATCCCAAACAAGCAAGAAACTACTGAGCGCGTTTATGACTGCGCAATCACTGCCGCTGTTATTGATGCGATTAAGGATTACAAAAGTCGCGGATGGCCTAACAGGGGTGGTTTTTCAGTCGCAGTAGATCTTGTCGACGGCGAATATTATGCACGCTGCAGCTTTTCCAACGACGAAGACATGACCATCATGTATCGTGAGAATACCGAGACAGAGTTAGTTGCATCGATTTACGACCTCACCAACCTAAGAGAGATATCAAGACTGACAAGACTGATGGAGAATGAAGAATGGGTGAATGTAGTACCCAATGATTAACTTCATACTTACGCTACTGGGAAGACACAAAAGAGCTAAGACGATCTGGGACATCCGGGAAGAGCAGTTCATCTTAGCCGTCAACTCCCTCAAAACCCTCCGCGCCACCCCAGAGGGCATTATGAGAATCGACGTTTCAGAGATTCGAGATCAGGTACTGGCCAGCCGGGAGCGATACAAAGAATTTGTGAGGCGGTCTGGCCATTAAATAACTTGACAACAAACACCCTGCATCAAGCGGCTACAGTTGGTGAGCGATCTATCTGCGCTTCGATAAGAACGCGATATTCTTCAAAAAAATCTTTTGGCGGCGGAAGAGCACTCATTTCGCTCAGAACAATTAAAGCATTGAAAACCATTGCTATGCTTTCAAATATCGCAAGCGGGTTGTGTTTCTCATGCTCCTTGAAGTCCTTCATAATGATATCTAGAACGAGCGATCTAAAGTCTGGACATTCTTGGCACGCCCTGATTACCGGCACCACGTCTGGATGTGTAGCTGAGGCTGAAGCTATAGCCCTAGACGCAGCCGCTTCGGAAACACCATTATCAGAGGCCAATGAATCGCCAATATCTATTAGAAGCTTATAATCAACACGAGCTTTTAGCATTATTAGCATCCTTACCATTAGTCATAAACTGTTATTGAAAAAATTCGAGAGCAGATTATTTTCCGACACTTACAGCGGAAGTAGCGCATGCTGAATAGACTTGGTGCCAGGGTCGTAGTAAGCTTGATAGAAATCAAAGTGCTGTCGCCCCTCGCGTTCACAATGAGTTCGAATGACACTTATAGCTTTCATCTTATGCTCAATCGGCGTTTTAATCCCGAAAATAACTCCCACTAAACTTGAGAAACGATACTTCAGTACCCTGTGCTTTTTATCCGTTAGATCCATACCTGACTGAAGCACAAGGCGGTACTCCTTTTCCGACTCCCACTGTGGCAGCTTTGAAGTAAGTGAGAAATTGAATTTCTCCCAGTGTTCAGTGCGTAGCTGTTCAGAGTCAGTTCGATACCACTCACTGGTGGTGCTCAGATTCTTCTCCTTATCTGTGTACCAAAAACCGCCCAGGGCCTCGTTAGGAACATTGCCTAATGATCTGAAAAAATCTATTTCAGAGTGTTCCCTATCGTAGTGAACCTCCATAAAAGGCATATGCTGAAAGCTGGTAGTGATACCCCTCATTCCGAGGCCTACCGGCTTATTCATTTCCATGGAAAGGGTTGGTTCTGAACCCGAGACACTGTACTTTAAGCAAATCCCTTTATGGTTGTCCCCATAGCTCCCCCAAATCGCTGAATTATCGCATTCTTTCATGAAGCATGCGACATACCATTGAGGGTGCATCAAAATTTGTATTTGATCCAAGTAACGTGACGAAAATATATTCGTAAGCTCTAGAAATTTCTTGTTGGACTCCGGCAGTAAAGAGTGGCACTTAATTTCATAACCAGACATGGTCAAAGCAATTTTTTGGTAAGTCTCAAAGACCTTTCCTAAGTCGCCGTACTTTTCAATACCTGCGATTATCGGACTATGAAATTCCACTTCTTGCAAAGGATCAAAAGGTGGGCTGTTGTGCCTGACATCGGTCATGTTATGCTGATCATTGACTGTCAATACAATTGATAAAAATCTATCATGTAGACCAAAAAGATAATGACTTAACTGTGGCTTATAGTGCTTATTATGATTGACTGCAAATGCTTCAGCGTATGCATGAAAAACACTATCACTCTGTAGAAGCCTGTCCATTTCTTGATAAGCAGATAGAAATATCCCATCAAGTTGCTTAGGGTATTGCCATACCGGCAGACTCTTCTCAAGTGGGACACCACGAGAAACATCATCAATCTGCCAGCTACGCAGAGCAAGCACGAGAAGATAGTGTCTGAAGAAATTCATCCAGACGATTTTATCTCCCGACCAAAAAATCTCTCTATACCCCTCAAGCGGATCATTCAGTTGTTCAGGTGGCGCAAAGTAAATTTCCAGGTTCTCGAGTTCCCCCGGAGCAGCGGCTGAATCCTCCGTTGCATCTTTTCCTAGCAGCCTGTCTGCAGTCCTGAACCTGTACAGATGCTTCTCCATGAATACTCCGCTCCTGGGACATAGGGCCCCGCAGGGCCCATTTGCAGTCAAACTGACATCATACCTCCAGCCCAGCCCGGTCAGCCAGCTCGCAGGATCTCACCTACCAGCACGCCGAGGTTCCTGGCATCGTCAATCCCCCGGTGATACTGGCCTGACCATTCAATACCCCAGTCCTCCACGGCTGGTCGGAGGGCCATTGCACGGCAGTTCAGCACCTTCCAGTGCCACTTCTTCGCGTTCGTGTGTGCCAAGCCGGAGAGCATCCGTTCGCAGCTGTTCCGCTCGGCGTCCATTGCCAGTTGCTTGGCATCGTAATCACCCCATGAGCACCACATGAGGCCCTCGGCTTTGAACGGAGCGAGGTAGTCATTCAGCGCCTGGCGAACCTGGTCGTAGGTGCCGGCACTGTCGACGTCAACCTGGTCAATCGTGGTCAGGCCTTTGCAGAAGTCTGTCAGGACAGGGTTCAGCACCGGGCGAACGAACCATGTGTGCTCGCTGACGATCCTGGCGTCTTGATGCAGATCCAGAACCACCGCGCCGACCTCGATAGTTTCCATTTCGTCGCGATGAACAGCCAGCTTGTGCTCAAGCTTCTGCTCGTCGCTCAGGCCTTCAGGGTACTCATCGCAAGTGGCTTCCAGGTCGACGCAAAGGAGATACCGGCTATCTGCCAGTAGCTCCCGAAACGCCTGGAGGTGCTGCGGTTTCTTGATCTGCATTTTCTTCTTCCATAAATGAAAAAGGGGCCCTCGTGGGGCCCCTATGTTTGTACTCAAAAAGTCTTACTGAGCCAGCCAGCTCTCGACTTCCTGGGCACCGTACTGGCCCTTCCACTCTTTCAGCTGCTTATGGTTGCCACCCTTGGTTTCGATGACTTCACCAGTGTGCGGGTTTTTGTACTGCTTGACCTGACGGGGCTTGCGGTTGACTTTCTCAGGGACAGCAGGAGCGGCACGGCGAGAGGCAGCCTGGGGGTCGAGGATAGCTACGATGTTGCGCAAGCTGTAGCCATACTCACCGAGCAAGTCGCGGAGCTTCTTTTCGAACTCAATTTCACGCTTCAGGCCATCATCGTTTTTTAGGCTTTCCAGCTCAGCCAGCTGAGCAGCGAGCTGTTGTTCGAGAGCGCGGAATTCAGCAAGACGCGACATAGGTATCCTTTAATGATTCGTTGAAGACAGTTCTGCATGTTTGATTACTGTTGACTTTTTGTCAAGGCAAACAGCTATATTTCATGCTTATCCGTAGCGAGCTATGACTTGTCATCAAACGCCCCACTGATCGACCAACCGGGAACGTAAATGATGCTCTTGTCGGGTTTCACATCAGGCTTGGTGTTCTCGTCCACGACTACAGATTCTGGATCAATCCGTTTAGGCTTGTATGTCGATGCCAAGCCAAAGCCAATTTGGACTATCCCACTTTTTTTATTACCAGATCTCTTGGGGGTAGTGGCCGGCCCTTTCGCACGGAAGACAATGGATTTGGTTTTGGCCTTTGATGATCTATTGGGCTTCGGATTTGGAAAATAGCGGGGATACATCTCACAAAGCATCCTGAAGATATTTTCTTGATTTGCTTCCGAAGTGGCGCCAACCCGCTGCATCCTCTTTCTATCTGAAGACACGATAAGCGCAGAGAATGCTGTGAGCTGCTTCTGTGTTTTCTGAAGCTCTCGCGCTCTCGTGTATACCTCTTCCCAGGCTGTACGCAGCCGCTTATACAGCTCCGGCCCCCACTGCACTTCAGTGTTGAGGCCGAGAGGAGCTACCAGATCCTTGAAGTGCGAAGGAAGCTGCGACATCTGATTCTCTCCTTAGAGGTGACGTAGATAGATTGCCTCACGCAAAGCAGCTCGCTCAGCCTGGCTGATCAGACCTGAAAAAGGCGATGACTGCCGGAGCTCCTGAAGGTGATCGTTGTCTTGAACGATGAATTCGGAAATGCTTTCGACACTGCACTTCAGCACGATCCCCCATTCCAGGACGGCCACCGATGACTCGGGCAGTTCGGCGGCAATCCTTTCGAGATTGGCCTTCGCTACATCCAGCAGGCCAGGATCAGTCAGTAGCTTTTTGGCTACAAGCCTGTGAGCCGCAAGGCTGTACCGGTCGTGCAGCTCATGTACGTTCACAGGCATCTCCTGGCTATGCAAGCTCTGTGGAGAGCCTATCAGCATTGTCAGAAAGGTTGAACTCGTTGCCCAGAACACTCCTGCGCTTCATTTCCTGCAGGTAATCTTCCCTAGAGATGTCACCCATCGTCCGCATCGTGTTTAGGGTCGATAGCTCTTGAGCATCGCTTGTGACGCCATAGTCTGTATTGATATCGACATGAAAGTCAGCGTCGGGTATCCGGTTGAAGTATGCGAGCCATCCAAACCCCTGGGAGAGAGCGCTACTGAGGTTCAGGGTTGTCATCGCGACTCTGTTGTTCGTCTCACCAGCTCTGAGCGTTCGCCCTTGGGCCGTCTCAGCAACGCCCGTATTTTCTAGCATGTCCAGGCCGTAGGATTGCATCTGCATCTCTAGGTCACGAATCGAATCACGACCTGCATCAATCGCTGCTCCTGAGTGCTCCACATACTTGAGGTCGGCACCAATGTCGCCTTTGATGGCGTACTCCGCTCCGATGGAAATGGCGGCGTCTTCAGCAACGCCCGAGGCGAAAAGCACAGGAATCCTGGCAATTCGGAGGATATTCAACTGATCTGATCTCTCTTGCCAGTGCTGTACGTTTCCATAAGCAAGGTCGATCAGCGGCGGCGCAGCCATGAGCTCTCCACTCGCGACGACAGGTGAAGAATGCACCGCGACCACAGGAATTTCTTTGAGAGCAAATGGCTGCTCAAGCAGGATCGGCGACCCGTCGTCTCCATCGTATAAAGACCAAGTCACCACCTCCCCGAGACGCTTGAACACGCGAACTCGCGTCACTTCTTTCTCGCCCCATTCACCATCGGCAACCACCGCTGCTTCTTTGATTCGGATCTCGGTGAGCTTGTCGTCCTCATCCATTCGATACCCGAGTACACGCTCCCCGGAAAGGTGGTAGAGGTAAGGCCTACCTCCGTTCACTGCCTTGTCCCCGCACAGGAAGCTTGTGCCCATCCGGATTGCATCTTCTAGAATTGCCGAGGCCAGGCCGCTGACGCTCGTACCTTTGCCATCGACGTCAACGGCATACTCGTCAGCGAATTCTTGATGGGAGTCGCTCTTCACACCAACTGGTCGGGTAAACGGCTTGGCCGCTAAGTTCTTGACAATACGGTCGAAGAAATTGACTAGGAACGACCTATCAATCCGTCTTTTATAAGACTCAGGAGACTCTCCGGGTTCTTTGGGAAGATATTTAGTCCTTGCGGCCCGCATGGCTTTGGTGCCACCAAGCAAGTCTCGAATAATCTCTCTATCATCGTAATATTTTTGGCAGCGCAAAGTGCGTTGACTTACTGACATGGTTAGCGCCTATTCTTATTATTATTTGGCTACAACAATTGTACTTTGTTTGACGGCAAACTTGTGGCGTTACCGAATACCTTGTTGAATTGAAGTTACTGGTCGCTTCCAGGTAAGCCTATAGGCCAAGGCATCCCAGGCATGGTCATCACCAGCTTTCGCAACACTATCCAGTTGATCTTCGTCTCGCTGCAGCTCAGGAATCGATGAGTTCAAGAACTTGCAGTTAGTGAAGAAGTAGATATGTGGCTTACCGGGGTCTTGGTCGACTGTTGCTTGCAAACGGCTGAACATCAGCTGCGCACTCGTCACACGTGAGCCAGGCGACTTATCTGAAGTGACAAAGGTCATGCCTTCAGCAGCCAGGTCTTTTGCAACGGTAGGTGCATTGCCTTGGTCAACCTTGGAGCCGTTGTAAATTTGATTGTCCGCAGGGCCTGGAGTGACTTTGGCGTGGTTTCTCAGGATGCTTTCCTGAAGCTTGAGCTCGCGCTGCTTGAGTCGCTTTCCGATGTTGCCGGCACTAAGGAAAAGGCCCAGGTCGCGCTTCTGCTGTGTGCCATCAGGGTTGAGCGGTGTGCCGTAATCCTCTCCGACAACAATGATCGATCCCTTTGGTGGGCAGAACGGTTTGCCGTTGACTAAGACTGACTCGCCGTTGGCCTCTGCAGTCCAGATGCAACAGAAGGGAGTCGACTGGCCGTAGTCGAAGGATCGCTCGACTTTCCAGTGCGCCGGGATCGTGAACGGCTGCATGAGCAACACATCCTTTTTCCATAGCGCAGCGAACATCGCACTGTCATCGACTGCCTCCCAATCTCCAAGCAACCAGCTTGCCCGTTTCGCTGGGTCGCTGATCGTGCTCAGCCAGGCTTTGTACTCGTCGTTCAGGTGTGGGTTTTCGAAGACCGTACCGAAGATTGCACACTTGTCGCGCTGGCCGTTTTTGTACTCAATCTGACCACTGATTTTGCCGTCAATGAACCTGGCCTTAACCCAGCGCTTGCCGACGCCCCACGGGTTCGTGGTCGACCTGACCTGCAGGGGTGGCATCAGCGGTTGGGCCTTTGTTGGCTGGTACGACGTCCGGAGTGTCGACATCATCGACTCATAGATTTCGTCAGTCGCCCAAGTCGTGAGCTCGTCCCATCCGATGAAGCTATACTCCTGGCCATGAAACTTCGCTTCGTACTGCTCTTTCTTCTCGATGTAATCGAAGATCAGGACTTCACCAGTCGGGAAAGTCCACTCGCGCATCGACTTGTTGTACGTCGCACCAGGGAAGAGCTTCGGGAAGAGCCTGTGACTCTTGACGATCAGGTCTTTCAGCGATGAGAACTGACGACGCAAGATCACCCCGCGCCAGTAGCTGCCCCATCCTTGGCCAACGTGTTGCCCGAATGCCATAAGCAGGCACTCAGACTTCCCATTACCCCTGGAGCCGTGGAACAGAACCTCCTTGACCAGATTTCGAGGCTGGCCAGTGATGAGCAGCATGCCCTGCGAGCTGAGCCCACCACCTGCGCCGGGGATCGGTTCCCACAGGACATTCCGGACAGCTTTGGCGATCTGCCTAATGTTCCCAGCAGAGCTCATAAAGCCACCTCGCCGGGGTTAATATCCCGTATACGGATCACAACGCACCTCCCTGTACCGCATGCAGTACAGAGAGGCTCTGTTTGCGCACAAGCGCCTGGCCTTGTTTGATCACAAACCGTTTACGCGGCTCTGGATAGTCAGTGCTGATGATCTGGGGAATGGCATCTCCTGGCTTGCTGGAGATCACACCGCCCGCGTGGAAGCGCTTGTAGAGGATCACCGCATCGACACACTCGTACTCGCTGACGCTTTGGGGGCCGGTGACTGAGGGGCTGGGATCGTGGATTTGTTTGCCGTCAAAAAAGACCTGGTGGAGCACTCCAGAGGCGGTCAGGATTTGCAGGATTGCGGGGTGGCCGAGGGTTTCAAGGACGTCCGGGCTGGCTGTCGACATGGCGATGCCGCTGGCTTTGACGAAGCCGGGGAAAGCGGTATACACAGGTGCGTAGCCCAGGCTGAATAGGATCGATGCGGTGTGCTGGATCGTTACGCCATCGCGTTGTTTGTTGTGGCCGTACAATTCCAGGGCACGCTCGTAAGTGACCGACAAGGCATTGGCCAGGGTTGCGATGCCGCAGTCGAATGGGGTGCGTTGTTTGATCATCAGCTGAGCTCGCTTGTTTTTGTCTTTGCGAGCAACAGAGCGTCGGATTGCTGCTGCTGGAGGAGCTGATCTAGGTCGTTGTCGCTGCCCATGGATGGAATCAGGGCGATACCAATGCCGTCATCAGCGTTGGAATCACTTTTGATGGTGACTTCTTTGCGCTCGTAGTCACCGAACTGACCAGGCATGCGACGGGATAGGAATTTTTCCGCAGCCTTGACGTCGCCCATCTTGATGGCTTTCTGGATGGTGTCCACGGCAGGCAGACAGGAGATGTACCGAGCACGCTCAACCGACTCCACAAACTCGACGTAGATCTCGTCCGCCTGTTCTACGGTCTCCTCGTTTTCAATCGCCTCGATGAGCTCACGGCCACGCGCTTGCCACTTGTAAAAGGCCGCTTCGGAAATGTTTGCGATAGCGCAGGCGAGCTCGACCGTTGACGTCCTTTCGACGCCCTTTACGATCTCTTTCAGGAGCTTTTTATCGAGCATGCGTGTCCGGCTCATCCGTCACTCCAGGAATCGCACGCCGTATTTGGCGATCATTAAGGAGTCGGATATACCGTCGCGCACAGCACGCTTGCCGCCACGGGGCTTGCCATAGATCTGCTCAGCTTGGAAAACCTCGAAAGCCACTTCAGCTATCTGTTCCTTCGAGAGGCCTGAGAGGCTCTGGTAGCCACGCCACTCCTGGGGCCTGGAGTACCTAACAGTCGGGCACAGACACTCCGCGACAGCCCTGACAGCACCGAAGGCATCACCGAAGCTGAACATCGAAGTAACACCCTGGCCAGGCCTTGCCCCCACTAGCTCTACAACAGCCAGCTCTGGTTTGTGCAGTTCAATGAAGTCAAAAACCGGACGCGGGTCTACCCGACGCTTTTTGCCGTCAACAAAGCAGGTTGGCATTTGAATGCAAGCAATTAAGTTAAATTGCTCGTCAATGATAGATAGACCGCCAGAGAGTCCAGGATCAATCCCCAGGATTTTTCGCATGTCGCACTCGTTCTTATTATTCTTATGCAGACATTGTAACACTATTAACAGCTTTGTTTGTGCGCAAAAAAAGAGCCGTCGTGGCCCTTTGTGTTCTTTGCATCTTGCTGATGATCGTTACTTCTTATTCAGCTGCTCCAGCAGACTGCTCTGTGACTTGCCAAAATTCTTGACCAGATCAAGGTAGCGCTTGGACTTTCGGAACTCTTCTTCTTCGCCTTCGTAGGTGTAGTCGAAGCCAGCCTTCTTACACCATTCTTCCAATGTCATCTTCGTGCCGTCTTGGCGAGGACGCACCCAGGGGCAATGGATGTTTTTACACTGGAAAATAAAGATGAAATGAACATTATTTTGCTTTGCTACGCACTTATATTTTCTCGCATCGACCAGATCAGGGATGACACCTTTGCCTTCCCATATAATCCTATCGTTGAGCGAATCGATCCAGTCTGGCTGATAAGTGTGCTGAGTGACATAGCTCAGCTTGTAATGCTCTGGTTCGTAGTCGCAGTCCCTCAGGCCGCCAAACAGCGTCACCATTACTTCTAACCAGCTCCTGAAGGGCTTCGGCACTGGTGGTAGTTCAGGGGGAAATAATACGTCTTCTAGAGCTACAGGCTTTCTCCCGAACACTTGTTCGTTGCGCTCGTTCCAGTTGAATTTCTGTCCAGCGTACCTGCAAGCCAGGCCGGTCTTGTAAACGAGTTCCAGATCAGCCTGCCTGTATCCATTCATTTTCATAAACAGATTTCTGATCTCCATCACTTCGCCCATGTTTATGAGCTCGGGAATATTTAATGCTGCGGTCATAGCTTTTTCCTTTTTCTTATTGCTATACCTTCCATAGTAAATATGAGCTTTTGGCCGTTCAATAGCGCAGAGCAAGTTTGTCAAAATATTTATATTGGGTATATTGCAGCGCCTTCCCTGGCGCTTAGGGTGTCAGATGTAGCGAGTCATTTGAATAAGTGACTTTGCAGTAACCGTGTAGAAGAACTGTTTTTTTGCCCTCTCATGCCTCTTGACCACAAGACCAAACTGACTGAAGATTTTTGCGATATCAGCCTTCTTGGCCTGATCACTTTTTGCTGAGCTGATTTTTATGCCCATTGCCAGGACATCCGCGCGCATCGAATTGAGCTTATCAAACAGCGCGACACTTTCAGATCCCGTCCAGGCACTGCTATAAGTCATAACAATCAGAGCTGGTTTCAAGAGAGCCATCACTTTTTTTGTATTACGATCATCCATGGGATTGAGCTCATCTGTAGCGTTAAACAGATCGCGAAACTTGATGATTTTAGACTCACCCTCTCCACGGCCCCATACCATGGCGTCGTCCAAGTTAAAGTCCGACACCTGCATAACCTCGATTGCACGGGCGCGGATTGCCTCCAGTAGCTCCTGCTCATTGGTATAGCCGTACTCATTAACGCGCTGTGTCGTCGCTGAGTCAGCCTTGGAGGCGTGATTGAGACCATTAGCAAGCTGACGCTTCACCGCTTTTTTTGCCTGGCTGTCGGCCCTAGAGCCGCTACGCGAGAGTTCGTCGTCGTGCTTCAGAACTTCGACTGTGAATCCACGCGCAAGGAGGCTTGCAGGCAGGGTGTTTTGAATGTTGTCGCGCAACCAGGCTTCGTTTCTGCGGTGCGTATACTCAAGAAAATTGAACTGTAGAGCGCCCAGCTCCAGCTTAAGTTGTGCTTCAGCCTTAGCTCTGTCGACACCCTTGAAGCACTCACTGGCCAGGAGATCTTCGAGGCACACCGGCTTGATTTTGTAAGCGACCTCGACGGCCTCAGATTTGCTGTACTGTGGCTGCTTGATACCCACCGTGAAGGTGTCTGCGGTGCGGTCGCGGCGCAACATCTGTATCGCATCGCTCGGCACCACCTGGCCCTGGAAAATCCCGTAATGGTTTTTGAAGTGCTCGGAGGTGATTGATAGAGCTGACGTGATGACTGGGCTGTAAATCACGACCCGATGAGACGAGGCATTCGGGTTAGCGATAAAAGCAGCTTGCTCCTGCCACTGAGCGTTATCAGCTGTAATCACCAATGCTTCTGGCCCGCCCTGCTTTGCGATAGCCTTGGCCAACGCATGCGCTTCTTTGACCGCATCACAAGCGATCAGCGTGGTCACTTTGCAAGCCGAAGCAATGGCAAGTGCGCGCACGTGATTGATCTCACCAACCTGCACGCTGATTTTGCTGTGAGATGCAGGCCTTCTGAACAGCCTGTGCCCGGCGCCAACCATCTCGGCACAGCGTGCGTCGATGTCAGCGTCAGACATGATGACGTTTGTAGTGTTTTTGACGACAAGGTTTAGCGCTTCCCAAACGGATTGCCGGTTTTTGACTTCGCCGCCGAGAACGTGCGAGAGCACCTGAGATGCCTCGTCAATGACAACCAGGTCGACTGACTGGATGAAGCGCTTGAACTTCAAGGCGTTGAGTGAGTTGACGACGATCTTTAGCCCCTTAGCGTTGAGCAAAACGTCGGGATGATCGCATTCGTCGTAGCTCACTATGCCGGGCAGGTTTGCAAGGGTCTTGTTGATCGAGCGGCGGTGAGAGATCACCAAGACTTTTTTGCCTGCATCAAGATAGTGCTGGATAACAGGCTCGTTGATGAGCGTCGACTTGCCCTCGCCAGTGGGCAGGCTAACCAGGTATTTGCCACCTTCTGACAGGATGATGTCGCGGATTTCCTCCGGGCTTTCTGTTGAGGTGCGAGTGTCGGCCAGGGTGTTCGTTTTGGAGTTCATCCGGGCAGTCAGGAATTCGAGCTTGCCGTTGATAGCTGAAAAGCAGGATTCTTGAGTGCGTCCAGTTGCTTCAGCGAGTGCCCTAGCTTTCTCTTCGGTCTTTCCAGAGACGAAAACGTCACGAGCGATTTCGGATGCTGCCGCGTCGAAAGCTTTGTCACTGCTGTCAGCTTTCACGATCATCAGAGCAATAGCCATTTTCGACATGTTGTAGATCGACTTTGTGATCTGCCCTTCGCTAGAGCTGTGCAACCCCGAAGCAGTCTTGTACGCCACGGATACAGCTTTCAGTACATCGCCCTCAATTGAGATCAGTCGGCTCTGCTTACCGTACTCTTTAATCTCTCTGGCAACTTCAAGAGCGTCCTCGTTATTCTCGATGACAATTGGATTAGAATCAGTAGCCACCTTTGATGCGTTACTCATACTACATTTCCTTTTATGCGAGGCTCTCTCCTGCCTCTGTATCCACAGTATTAAAAATGAGCAAAAGGCGTTGCAATACCCCTTTGTGAAATTAGCCAAAATAAATTAACCAGATATACCGAAATTCAAAGAAAAAGTTTTTCTGAACCAAATGGCCTAAGCACCCTCACTACCACCTCTCTATTTAAGAAATAAGAAGAGTTGAGCATGGGTAGTAGGGGTATCCCGGCTGGCAACATGATTGATTCAGAGAAACTTCTCAGTCAACACCATTTCAAAAATAAACACTCATAGCCCATCAACGACCTCATAAAGACACGCCCAAAACCCAGTCAAAATTATTATTTCACGAACAGTATTGCGCCACCCTTTGCTCCATTTGTTTAATAGGGGCAGATGAGCGAGAGACTCGAAAAAAAGGAGTGTCATCATGATCAACTATTCAACACAATCCTGGGCATCAACGAACAGCCTGACAGCCGCTAACGCCAGCAACTTATTCTCTTTCTACGAAAAGCATTTCGCAGAACCACTTGTTCTTGAAGATAAAGAAAGAGCATCTACTTTCGTTCCAGCTCTATTCCGCATTCCAACCCGTCACGCAGACAACGTCGTCTCTTCGACGCTGGTCGTATTCGATGTTGACCAGAAGCTGGGCGAAGGCTACGACGACGACATGATCCAGCTCGAAGAAATTGAGGATGCCCTGATCGACTTGTGTCTTGAGCACATTGTCTACACCAGCCATTCGCACACCCAGGCAGCTCCACGCTTCCGGATCATCCTCACGCCATCACGCCCGGTGCTCCCAGAAGAGCATGATCAGTTCTACGCCGCCATCCTCGAACAGATCGATGACTTCCTAGGCGGAAGAATGCTGCGAGCTCTAGACCCATGCTGGAAGAGCCTTTCGCACTGCTTCTACGTGTACACCGCACACCCTGACCGCAGGCAATACGCAATCAGCTTCTACAATCCTGGCAGGCCAGCAGACGTACTTGAGTACCTGCTACACAACTCCACCTACGGCCTGGATGTCGAATACAAGCCGGGTGCCGCTCGAAAAGCCACAGGTGGTACAGGCGCACGCGGACGTTCATACCAGCTGAACCGCATCGTCGGCGGCATGATCACGTCATCAACAGAAGAAGAGATTGCACAGCGGTTGTTTGAGTACGACAACGCTGAACATGCCGGCAATGAATACTTCCGCGACCGGCAGTACAGCCGAAACCGCCCGCGCCTAGGTGAGTCACAAGAGGCTGCTGCATGGCGGTCATGCAAGATCTTCACGAAGTCTCACATCAACTCTCTAAAGCGCAAATTCCGCAAGCAAGACATGCAGATCGTCAACGCGAAGGCGCAGTCCCGAGAGCCGATGCCGACTCACGATGCGATGATCAAAGTTAGGTCTGTCAAAAGCCAACTCACAAGAAAAGGTGGCCAGTCAGCCCTTGTCGAGCTGCAGGTGATGTCAGGAGAGCACGCAGGCCGGCATTTCTGGCACCGCTTCTACGGAGAAGGCAGTCATCCCACGGCCATCAAGATCAGTAAATCGATTCAATACAAAATCGCCAAAGCTACAAAAACCGACATGCAGCAACTGAAGGACTTAATCAAAGCCGAAGGGCATATAGTTCTGGCCAGAATTAAACAAAACCCAGGAACTAACGGCTTCCCACCTCAAAATGAAATTGGCGATTTGCATTTGACAACAAACCACACACAACATAAGAATGTGGTATTATAAGTAATGCTTTGAAGTTTCCTTCCTTTTCTTCCTAGCATGACCCCCTAGCCCCTCACTGGCCTCTCTCCCAGCGGGGCTTTTTTTCGTCCCGAGATCCGATCAGAGTCTCTTCTAAGCATACTCATAGTTAAGGGTATGCTGTCCGCATACTTTGAAATAAATGGGCTTTGCGCCTTGACGGCTGTCCGGAAAATAATTTCTCATGTATTGACAAGCCGCAGGTACGACGCCGGGCTCAGAGAGAAAGCAGGAAGCGCTGACGGTCATGACGGCGGGCACTTCTGAGATAGTGATATGCAAAAAGGAATCGCACAGGCCATGGGCTTTTTGACTGAAGACGACGTGGCTCAGTTGTTCAGCGTTACTCGGCCCACGCTGGAGAACTGGCGCAGGCATGGCACCGGCCCGGCCTACGCTTACGCCGGCAATTGCTTTTTTTACCCTGTGCAGGGAATCAGCACGTTTCTGATGGCTAGGGTAAAAGGGTTTGGGTTCACTCAAGGTGGAGCTGCCTGACATGAGTGACCTGCGACGAAAGATTGCTGACGAAGTGAACTGCTACACCGCAGAGGATCTCAGCGAGTTAGCTAAGGTAAAGATTGAGACCTTGGAATACTGGAGGAAGAAGGGAAAAGGCCCAAAGGCCATTCACTTTGGCAACGCTTACCTCTATCCGAAGAGTGCTGTCATCGAGTTCATATCTGGCTTAATCGACAGCGTCAACGATGATTTCATCATGAGATGCATCAAATAAAATAAGGGGGCCACGGCCCCCTTTTTTATTTCGCCTCCGTCAAAGCCTTGAGCTCAGAAATTTGCTCAGCGAGGAAGGCCATATTTTGGGAAAGCGTTTTGGCATCTTGGTTCTTCGCGCTAAGATCTTCATAGGCGGAATGAACATGGACAGCCTTGACGTGTGTGTAACGCTTCAACGTCTGCCAGTCTTTATGCCCGCTCATTAACGCTACCTGTGGTACGTTGAGGCCAAGTGCAAAGAAATCAGTGATCGCCTTATGCCGGATATCGTGGAACCTGGTTGGCCTCTTGATTCCAGCACTTTTACGAACACGGGTATAGGAAACACCTACTGACTTTGACTTGTAGGGGAATATTTGTCCGGTTGTGCGAGTCCCTACAGCAGCCAGGACGATCTCCCACGCTTTGGGAAGAAGAGGCACAGTCTGGTCGTTGTACTCTTTTTCCGTCGGATGCTTACGATCCCGAATAATCACGGTCTTGTTTTCAAAGTCCAGATCTTCGATTTTCAAGCCACAAATTTCAGCCTGTCTCATTGACGTGGCCAGCGCGAAATTAATGACTGCCGGCATATCAATCTGCTGCCGCTTCATTTTTTCGTACTGTCGAAGAATCGCATCCATCTCAGCCTGGGTTGGAATGCATTCAGTTTCACGGCTCTTAATGCGAAGCTTGTGATCTGTCTTAATCGACTTCCGTGCGTTGTCCGCCATCTCGCCGTCGATATTCAGTTTCCTAGTCTCCGAGCAGTGCCTCAGCACGCTCGATAGCATCGAAAGGTCGCCGGCGATGGTTTGTCCCTGAACACCTGCTTTCTTCCTCTCTTCAATGAAGGCGTCCAGGTGGCTGCGTGACAGCTTCTCGATTCCGATCTTGCCGAACCTTTTCTTCAATGCCTTGAGGATGAACAAGGCACTCCGCTGGAGCGTTCGTCCGGGCTGTATGTGCTCCAGGTAATCGTCGATATAATGCGCAACAGTGGAGTCCTTGGGCGCAGAGATCTTGCCAGTGGCTTTGATCTCCTCCAGCTGCTTAGCCTTTTCCTTAGCGAATTTTCGAGCCAGCTTCACATCAGCAAAGGTCTCGCTGATGGTCTTGTGACCCTTTTTGCGAATGAGCACGCGCCAGTTGCCACTCGGGAGCTGTTGAATCGAGGCCATGCGTGTTCACTCCGTGTTCATTTTTCAGTACCCAAAGCATACCTTTTTGGTACTCGGCGTGTACACCAGGTGTACCCATACAGCGAATTTTCACCATTTTTTGAACACGAAAACCAATCCGGTTTCGCCTTCAAACCCTTATAAATCAAGGACTTATGAACAGAAGATTTTCAGTAGCACCGATGATGGACTGGACCGACAGGCACTGCCGGTTCTTCCTGCGCCTGCTCTCCCGGCAAACCCTGCTCTACACCGAAATGGTCACCACCGGTGCCCTGCTGCACAACGACGCTCACCGTTTCCTGCGCCACGATGCTTCTGAGCACCCGTTGGCCCTGCAACTGGGCGGCAGTGTGCCGGCCGACCTGGCCGCGTGTGCGCGCCTGGCTGAAGAAACGGGCTACGATGAGGTCAACCTCAACGTTGGCTGCCCGAGCGACCGGGTGCAGAACAACATGATCGGCGCGTGCCTGATGGCTCACCCGGCGCTGGTGGCCGACTGCGTGAAGGCCATGCGTGATGCCGTATCGACGCCTGTCACGGTGAAGCACCGCATTGGTATCAACGGCCGTGACAGCTACGCCGAACTGAGCGACTTCGTCGGCCAGGTGCGTGAGGCCGGCTGCCGGAGTTTTACCGTGCATGCACGCATCGCGATTCTGGAAGGGCTGTCGCCGAAAGAGAACCGCGAGATCCCGCCGCTGCGCTATGACATCGCAGCGCAGTTGAAGAGGGACTTCCCGGACCTGGAGATCGTGCTCAACGGCGGGATCAAGACCCTGGACGAATGCCAGGCACACCTTGAAACCTTCGATGGCGTGATGCTGGGGCGCGAGGCGTATCACAACCCTTATCTGCTGGCCGAGGTGGACCAGCAACTGTTTGGCAGCGATGCGCCGGTGGTCAGCCGTAGCGAGGCATTGGCGCAACTGCGGCCTTACATCGTGGCGCATATGGAAAGTGGCGGTGCGATGCACCACGTTACCCGGCATATTCTGGGGCTGGCCCAAGGATTCAAAGGGGCGCGGCGCTTCCGCCAGTTGCTGTCGGCAGACATTCACAAGGCGGCTGAACCCTTGGCGGTGTTTGACCAGGCCGTGGAGTTGTTGCAGGGGCGGTGACCTCAGAGGGAGGGAACCTCGGGCTTGCTTGCGACTCGAATCTTCACCTTTCGTACAGCCCGGTGCGGGCCAGCCGGTCCGCAGGGTTTCGGCGGCCCTTGAGCGGCTGTCGGGGCTCGGGTAATGTCGAGTAAATGCACAGGACAGAGCACGCCCATGACCTCCAAGCTGGAACAACTCAAGCAGTTCACCACCGTGGTCGCCGACACCGGGGACCTGGACGCCATCACCCGCCTGAAGCCGGTCGATGCCACCACCAACCCGTCGCTGCTGCTCAAGGCTGCTGCCATCCCGGGCTACGCCGACCTGCTTAAGCAGGTGAAGGCCGACGCCATGGGTAATGTCGACCTGGCCTGCGACAAGTTTGCGGTGGCGGTAGGCTCAGGCATTCTCAAGGTCATCCCGGGGCGTATCTCCACCGAGGTGGATGCTCGCCTGTCGTTCGATGAGCCAGCCCTGCTGAACAAGGCTCGTCAGCTGATCGCCCTGTACGAGGCGGCCGGAGTGGCAAAAGAGCGTGTGCTGATCAAGCTGGCCTCCACCTGGGAAGGCATTCGCGCCGCCGAAAAGCTGGAGAAGGAAGGCATTCAGACCAACCTGACCCTGCTGTTCTCCTTCGCCCAGGCCCAGGCTTGCGCCGATGCCGGGGTGTTTTTGATTTCGCCGTTCGTGGGCCGTATCTACGACTGGTACAAGAAGAGCACCGGCCAGGAATACGTGGGCGCCGAGGACCCAGGCGTGCAGTCGGTCACGCGCATCTACAACTACTACAAGGCCAATGGTTACAACACTGTGGTCATGGGCGCCAGCTTCCGCAATATCGGCCAGATCGAACAACTGGCCGGCTGTGACCGCCTCACCATCAGCCCCGAGCTGCTGCAGCAGCTGAGTGATGACCAGGGTGAATTGCCGCAGGTGCTGAAACCGGGCAACGCCGGTGAAGCCAAGCAGCACCTGAACGAAAGCCAGTTCCGCTGGGCGATGAACGAAGACGCCATGGGCACCGAGAAACTGGCCGAAGGTATTCGCCAATTTGCGCGGGACCAGGAAAAGCTGGAGAAGTTGATGGCTGAAAAGGCCTGATACAGTTCGGGTTTGCCTGACGGGCGGGAAGTGTTCAGTATTTCCGCCCGTTTTGTTTGCCACGCCTTAGTTGTGTATTGAATTCTCGGACCTGTTCGCGGGCAAGCCCGCTCCTACACCAATCGATGTAAGGGCGGGCTTGCCCGCGAACAGGCCGCCATAGCCACCCGAGCTGTCGATGACCTCCCCTAACCCGTTGCCCCTCGTTCTCGCCGGCCCGGTACTGCGCCGCCTGGAACCCCAGCGTCTGGCCGTCTGGCTGGTCACTACCCAACCGCAGCAGCCCGCGTTCGTCTGCCTGGCAAGCGAGGCCCACGTCGATTGCCAGGTGGTGCCGATTGGCCGGCATGCCTACGTTCACCTGCTGGACATCCAATTCGCCAGCCCCCTGCCCTGCAACCAGCTGCTCGACTATGACCTGCTGATCAATGGCCAGGGTATCGCCGACTGGGCGCCGCACTTGCTCTACCCGGGCGCCCAGCGCCCAAACCTGGTGCTGCGTGAGCGCCTCGAGCAGTTGCTGCACGGCTCCTGCCGCAAGCCGCACCACCCTGCTGCCGACGGCCTGCTGTGCGCCGACCGGCTGCTGCAGGCGTGCAAGAAGCCCGAAGACCGCCCGGCCGTGCTGTTGATGACGGGCGACCAGGTTTACGCCGACGATGTCGCGGGCCCCATGCTGCGCGCCATCCATAGCCTGATCTCGCGCCTGGGCTTGTTCGACGAGCAACTGGAGGGTGCGGTGGTAGCCGACAGCCAGGCGCTGTACCAGCACCCGGCCAGCTACTACCACCGCGCCGACCTGCTGCCGGCGCTGGAACGCAACGACACCCTGCGCGAGCGTTTTTTCGGCGGCAAGCGCAAGCCGATCTTCTCGTCCAGCAACGCCGACAACCACCTGGTGACCTTCGCCGAAGTCATGGCCATGTACCTGTTGGTGTGGTCGCCGGTGCCCTGGCAGCTGGTGGACCTGGGCATCCCCAGCGGGCTCAGCGACGAGCATCAAGCCCGATACCGGCAAGAGCTGCCGCTGATCCAGGGGTTTGCCGACAATCTCGGTCAGGTGGCGCGGGTGATGGCTCACCTGCCCTGCCTGATGATCTTCGACGACCACGACATCACCGACGACTGGAACCTCTCGGCGCAGTGGGAGGAAACGGCCTACGGCCACCCATTCTCGCGAAGGATCATTGGCAACGCCTTGCTCGGCTACCTGCTCTGCCAGGCCTGGGGCAACAACCCGGACGATTGCAATCCGCTGATCAAGCAGTGCCAGGTGCTGACCCGCCAGAACCAGGATGAGTTGATAGGCGAGCTGCTGCGCTTCCAGGGTTGGCAGTTCAGCCTGCCTACACAACCACCGCTGCTGGTACTGGATACCCGCACCCGCCGCTGGCGCAGCGAAAGCAACCTGGCCAAGCCGTCCGGCCTGCTGGACTGGGAAGCGCTGAGTGAATTGCAGCAGGCACTGCTCGATCATCCCTCGGCAGTCATCGTGTCGCCTGCGCCGATTTTCGGGGTGAAGCTGATCGAGACGGTGCAGAAGGTGTTCAGCTGGCTGGGCTACCCGCTGCTGGTGGATGCCGAGAACTGGATGGCCCACCGCGGTGCAGCGCAGGTCATCCTCAATATCTTCCGCCACTCGCGCACGCCGGGGCACTACGTGGTGCTGTCGGGGGATGTGCATTACTCGTTCGTGTATGAGGTGCTGATTCGCCACCGCCAGCGCAGCCCGCACTTGTGGCAGGTGACCAGCAGCGGAATCAAGAACGAGTTCCCCCGGCGTTTGCTGGATGTGCTCGACCGGCTCAACCGCTGGTTGTATGCGCCACGCTCGCCGCTCAACTGGTTTACCAAGCGCCGAGAAATGGAGGTGGTGCCGCGTACGCCCAGCCACAGCAAGGCCGGGGAACGGCTGTGGAATGGTGCCGGGCTGGGACAGGTGTTTTTTGATGAACAGGGGCGGCCGGCGCGGGTGTATCAGCTGGATGCGGGCGGGGGTGAGGCTACAGAGTTTAAAAACCGGGAGCAGTGAGATTCAGAATTTTTACAGCCTGTGCCGGCCTCTTCGCGGGTAAACCCGCTCCTACACCTGATTGGGGGTGGATACACATTGGTGTTTGGGCGCAGGCCGTCGTAGGGGCGGGTTTACCCGCGAAGAGGCCGGCACAGGCTATAGATCAGCCCCGCTCCAGCGCATTGACCAGATCATGGAAGGCTTCGCGGTTGGAGTCATTCAGGCCCATGAGGATCTTGTGCGCCTCCAGCACCTTGGAGCGCACCACCTCTTCATTCTGGTCCTGCGACGGCAAGTCGGTCAGGCAATCGGTGCAGGGAATCGGCCGATCGACAATGTTGAACACCTGATCGAAACCCATCGACTGCAATAGCCGTGAAATGTCCGGATTGGTAGTCACCACCGTCGGCAGCAGGCCCACCTTCTGCCGCGACAGGATCGACAGCTTCGCCAGCAGGCCCAGCGTGGTGCTGTCGATACTCTCGGTTTCAGTCAGGTCGATGACAATCGCCGAGAAGTTCAGCGCAGTGAAAATCTTCTCGATCGTCGCATCCAGCGCCGAACACAGGGTCAGGCGCACTTCACCAACGAATTTCAGTACGAAGGTACCGCTCTGCTCGGCGAACTGAATTCTACCGGTACTCATTGAAGGTTCCTGCTCAACACCAATAGGGCGATATCATCCGGCATCTCCCCAAGCGTAGCCAATCCAAATCGTTGACGCAGCCCATCCAGACTGCCACCTGCTGCCTTGACGATCTCCGGCAAGGCGGCTTCTTTATCTTTGAGCGTATCACCCGGCAAAAGGTCCAGAATGCCATCGGACATCAGGCTGAGGCTGAACTGCGGGGGCAGCTCCACCACCAGGTCCTGGTAGGTGGCCTCATCGAACAACCCCACCGGCAGGCCGCGGCCTTCCAGGTAGCGGCAATGCTCGGGGGTGTACAGTACCGGCAACGGCAAATGGCCGCCAACAGCGTAGGTCAGCAGGCCGGACTCTTCGTCGATCACCCCGCCGACCATGGTGACGTGCTTGCCCAGCTTGCTGTTGATCAGGCCGCGGTTGATGTGGCTGAGCACTTCAGACGGCTTGAACTCACGCATCCTGCTGCGCTTGAGCTCGAACATGAGGCGCGTGGTCATGAATTTCAACAGCACGGTGACAAAGGCCGACGACGCCCCATGCCCGGATACATCGGCGAGGTAGAAAGCAATGCGCCGCTCGTCCACGCGGAAATAATCGACAAAATCCCCCGAAAGGTACAACGACGGGATGATCTGGTGCTCGAAGGCGAACTCGCCGGCCACCCAGGGGCTTTCCGGCAACATGTTCATCTGCACCTGGCGACCGGCGGTCTGGTCCTCCTGCAACAGGTGCAGGCTAGCCTCCAGTTCACGGTTGGCGGCTTCGAGCTTGTCGCGGTAGCGCTGGTTTTCCAGCACAAGGCGCGAGCGGTCGAGGGCGCGGCGCACCGAATGCTCGAGTACGGCCAGGTCTTCCAGCGGCTTGATAAGGTAGTCGGCGGCGCCCAGGCGCAACGCTTCCACCGCATCACTCATGACGCCGGCACCGGACACCACGATCACCGGCAACTGCGGCGCACGCTCGCTGACCTGACGGATCAGTTCGAGGCCGCCCATCTGCGGCATGCGCAGATCGCAGATCACGAGGTCGGGCTGGTGTTCTTCGAAGACCTGAAGCCCCTGCTGGCCATTACTGGCCTGGAGGACGCTGAAACCACTGTCTTCAAGGTAGGCGGCGAGGCTGGCACGGACCACGTCGTCGTCATCGATGATCAGCAGCGTTGCACTGGTTTTCTGCATGTGGGCGAACGGCGCCGATTTAGGTTGGTGCAGCGGTGTCGGCAAGGCAGACGGCCAGCTACGGGAATTCTTTATGGTCACACTCTACTTGAGTTGTAGGACAAGAACACCTGCCCGGCAACTGTCAGAGGTACCTTGTAAGGCGCAGACGGTACTCCCATCCGGCAGGGGTTTCAAGCATGCTGGGGTCGACCTCGCCGCTCTTTACAGGGCAAATCACCGGGAGTTATAAGAAAGTCGACCAGCGCAACCCGACGGGAAGGATGCAGCATGCCCCACACGCCCTCCAGCCATAGCGAAAAACGCGACTTCATTCGCATGCGCATCGACACCGAGGTCAGCCTTTTGCACGAAGGCCAGGTGATTGCGGCGGTGTGCCTGGACCTGTCCAGTGGCGGCATGCAGGTGCAGGCGCCGCAGCGCTTTCTGGTGGGTGATCTGATCGAGGTACGGATCGACTCCGACCATCCGGCGCTGAAGGGGCTGCATGCCAGCACCGAAGTGGTATGGATCGCCGACCAGCCGAGTGGGCAGCAGAAGTTCGGGCTGCGGATCCTGGCCATGCATTGATCCTGAGGCCGCTTTGCGGCCCCAGGTTCACAGATCAGAAGTCGTCTTCGACCTCGCCATCCTTCACCTTGAACTCGCGGTTTTGCAGGTAGGCATTACGAATGAAGATGTACTTGTCACCCTGAATCAGCTTTTCGGCCGAGAGCAGGCTGGCGCGGGTGTCGATCAGGTCCAGCGCAAAGATCGAGTTGCGCGTAGGCACGTGGTCGATGTAGCGATAGGGTTTGGTATAGGTGTCCGGGTACTTGGCCACACCGTCACGCACGGTGCTTGGGCCCAGCAGCGGGATGACCACATACGGCCCGCTCGGCACCCCCCAGTAGCCCAGGGTCTGGCCAAAGTCCTCGTCGTTGCGCTGCAGGCCCATCTTGGTACCCACATCGAAGAAGCCACCCAGGCCGAAGGTGGTGTTGACGATCAACCGCGCCGTATCCACGCCCGCCGCATGCGGCTTGAGCTGCAGCACGTCGTTGGCCAGGTTGGTCACGTCCCCCAGGTTGCGAAAGATGTTGTGGATGCCATCTTCGAGGAACTGTGGAGTGACCGCTTGGTAGCCCTTGGCCAATGGTTTGAGGGCATAGGTGTCGAGGGTATCGTTGAAGCGGAAGATCGGGCGGTTGACCGCTTCCCAGGGATCTTCCTCGGTGGCGGCCTGGGTGGCTGCCACGGGCGCCAGCAGCATGCTGGCACAGACACAGGCCTGGGTGACTCGTTCGATCACACTGGCACCGATCCTACGCATAGATGTTTCTCCATCGAATTTCTCGGCCGCAAGCGCAACAGGTCGCGCTGCTGTTAAGGCGGCAGTATAGAGACTTGCGGGCTGATAAACAGCCTTACACATTTTTGCTGAATATTTTGTGAACAACTGTTGCGCAGCGGCCGATGTCACAAGACGGTAACAATCAACGCATAGCCTTCGAACCATTTGGGGGAAGTTGCCATGGACACTGCGCCCGCCTTCACTGCTGTGCTGTTCGGCTTGCGCGGCTGCCTGGTGCAGGCTACCCATGGCGCGCCATCACCCGCCCCCGGCGCCCTGGCCACCCTTGCCAGCCTGCGTCAGCGCCAAGTGCCGTGCATCTGGCTGGATGACCTCAATACCGCGCAAAGCGAGCGCCTGGCCCATGTGCTGCCCGACTGGCTGCCAGGGCATGCGGTCAATGGCGTGCGCTGGCCAGCGCCGAACGCGTGCTGGCAGGCACTGATGGCGCTGGACAGCGAGCGCCTGGATGGCTGCGTATTGGTCAGTGGCGACCCCCGCCTGCTGCAGTCTGGCCTTAACGCCGGCTTGTGGACAGTGGGCCTGGCCGCCTGCAGCCCGTTATGCGACCGCACTTCTGCGCAATGGCAAGCCATGAGCCCGCAAGAGCAGGATCTGGCGCGTAGCAAGGCGACGCTGGCGCTATTCAGCCTGGGCGTGCACTCGGTGATCGACCATCTGGAAGCGCTGGACACCTGCCTGGTGGACATCGCCCAGCGCCGGCGCAAGGGTGAAAAACCCTGATACAGCAGCCTTGACGCGGATCATGCAAATCGCCAGCAGGTAGATTACCCTGAAGACAGGCCAGAACCTTTGCCACGCCGCCGAGGTCCATGGCTTGCCAAGCCATTGATGGAGAATAGCCAATGCCTGCCCGCGAATTGCAAGAGCGCCTGAACAGCTTGCGCGAGCAACTGGACCGCAACGTACCGCTTTCGGAAGAAGAGCTGGCCGCCCTGCACGAAGAGGCGCGCCAGATCGAGGCGCAACTGAAACTTGAGGAAGCCACGCCAGACAACAACCTGGTGGACGGCGTGAACCTGGCGATCGAACGCTTCGAGGCCGACCACCCCGACCTCACAGCCACCCTGCGCAGCATTGCCAACTCGCTGCACAGCATGGGGATCTGAAAGAGCGGGGGCCGCAAAGCGGCCCCCTGTATTACTGCCGTACCAGGCGTTTGTTATCCGGGCTGATCGCCCCGGTGCTGCGATACGGGTTGATGTCCAGCCCACCGCGGCGCACATAACGTGCATAGACCGTCAGGTGCTCCGGCTGCAGCAGATTCTTCAAGTCCAGGTAAATCCGTTCCACACACTGCTCATGGAAGTCGGCATGCTGGCGGAAGCTGATCAGGTAGGTCAGCAGGCTGGCGTGGTCCAGCGCCCTGCCCTTGTACTCAACCACCACGCTGCCCCAATCCGGCTGGCCGGTGACCGGGCAGTTGGACTTCAGCAGATGGCTATGCAGGGTTTCTTCCACCACCCGCGCCGGGTCGCAGCGCAACAGCTCTGGCTGCGGCTGCTCGTAGTTGCTGATGGCCACATCCAGTGCATCGATGCACTGCCCCGGTAACGCCACCACACCCTGGGCTTCAACCTCGGCCAAGGTGCGCACCTTCACCCCCACCGGCTTGCCGGCAGCGGCGGACAGGTCTTTTTCCAGGCATGCCTGCAACGCGTCCAGCGAGGCGAACACCGTCTGGTTCAGCGAGTTGAGGTACAGCTTGAATGACTTGGACTCGATGATGTTTGGCGAGTCCGCCGGGATGGCGAACTCGCCGATCGCCACCACCGGCTTGCCCGAAGGCAGCAGCCAGCTCAGCTCGAAGCAGTTCCAGTAATCCACCCCCTGCCAGGGCAAGGTCTGTGCAGTGACGCCCAGCTCGGCCCACTTGGTAGTACGCGGGATCGGGAACAACTGCTCCGGGGAGTAGGTGGCGATGTATTCGCTGGACTTGCCCAGCGGGGAATGTTCGGCAGCGGGATGCATGGAAACTGACCTAGAGGTTCGAAAATGCCCCTAGTCTACCGGTTTTGCACACCGCCTTGCAGGGCCAGTCACTCAATGGTCAATGCCCCCACCATACCCGCCTGGTAATGCCCCGGCACGTTGCAGGCAAACTCGATGGGCACCGTTTGGCGGAAGGTCCAGGTCAGCTCGGCGCGTTGGCCGGGCATAACCATCACAGTATTGCCACCCCCGTGACCATGGCCATCGCCGTGGTCCATCATTTGGCCGTGGCTCATCATCTTGCCGTGATCCATGCCTTCGTGGTTCATGGCCTCGGTGAACATCTTGCCTTGCATGGCAACCATTTCCTTCTGGTGTTCGGCATGCATGGCCTTGTCGCCCAGGTTGAATTCGTGCGGCAGGTTGCCCTCGTTGACCAGCACGAAGCGCACCGTCTCGCCGGCTTTTACCTGCAGGCTTTTGGGCTCGAAGGCAATGTCCTTGAGCACCACGTTGACCGTGCGGGTGGCCTTGGCCGCCGGGGCAGGCTCGCCAAAGGCGAAGCTCTGCGCCTGGCTGGCGAAAGCCGGCAGGCTGCCCAGGGCAAGGGTGGCGGCAATGAACAGGTGTTTCATGATGACTCCGGGAATACACAGCAGGATGAAGCCACATTAGCCGGGGCGACTGGCAGTTACCTGACAGGCACATTACAACTTCGTCAGTTTGGGCGAGCGGGCACATCGTCACGTATCATTTCACCCACCCCATTACCCCTGTGCTAGCGGTAAAGCGACGCCATAGGCTACGCACAATCTTTCAGAATATGGACAGTGCATGAAACTGCTGATCGTCGAAGACCAGGCCCGCACCGGCCAGTACCTGAGCCAAGGCCTGAGCGAGGCCGGCTTTGCCACCGAGTTGGCTACCGATGGCGAGACCGGCCAGTTCCTCGCCCTGACCGGCGACCACGACCTGCTGATCCTCGACGTGATGCTGCCTGGCCGCGACGGCTGGCAGATTCTTCAGGCCGTGCGCCAGGCAGGCCTGGATACGCCAGTGCTGTTCCTGACCGCCCGCGACGCCGTCGAGGATCGCGTGCATGGCCTGGAACTGGGCGCCGACGACTACCTGGTCAAGCCGTTCGCCTTTTCCGAACTGCTGGCCCGGGTACGCAGCCTGCTGCGCCGTGGCACCAGCCCGAGCCAGGACACGACCCTGAGCCTGGCCGACCTGCGCCTGGACCTGATCCGACGCCGCGCCGAGCGCGCCGGGCAGCGCATCGACCTGACCGCCAAGGAGTTCTCACTCCTTGAGCTGCTGCTGCGCCGCCAGGGTGAGGTGCTGCCAAAATCGCTGATCGCCTCGCAGGTGTGGGACATGAACTTCGACAGCGACACCAATGTGATCGAAGTGGCCATCCGCCGCCTGCGCCTGAAGATCGACGACCCGCACCCCAACAAGCTGATCCACACCGTACGCGGCATGGGTTACGTACTCGAAGAGCGCACCGAGTGATGCGCCGGGTTTCCCTCGGTAACCGCCTGGCCCTGCTGTTCGCCGCCTGCACCGCCACTGTCTCGCTGGGCGCCGGCCTGCTATTCAGCCGGGCCAGCGAGCAGCACTTCGTCGAACTTGACCAACAACTGCTGGACTCGCGCCTGTCCTTGTTTCGTACGCAACTGGCTGGCGTCAGCACATCTGATGAACTCCAGGCCCGCTTGCCTGCGCTGCGCGATGAACTGAGTCACCAGGCCGACCTGGCCTTGCGTATCAGCGCCAGCAATGGCGCCACCTGGTTCGAAAGCCGCAGCGGGCTGCCGCAAGCAGCGCTGGCCACCGGGCTGGCCACCCTGCATGCGCAAGGCATCGACTACCGCAGCCTGTCCGTGCCCCTGAAACAGGGCACCATGCAGTCGCCGCGACTGACCCTGTACCTCGACATCACCCACCACCAGCACTTCCTGCAGGGCATGCAACGGCTGATCTGGCTGACGGTCGGCCTGTCGGCGCTAACCACCGCACTACTGGGTGCCTGGGCCGCCCGCAGCGGCCTGCGCCCCTTGCGGCAGATGGGCCAGGTGGCCGCCAGCGTGTCAGCGCGTTCGCTCACCACCCGTCTGCCGGTGGCGCAGATGCCCGAAGAGTTGGCCGAGCTGGCCAGCAGCATGAACGCGATGCTGCAGCGCCTGGACGATGCCTTCCAGCGCCTGTCAGCGTTCTCGGCCGATATCGCCCACGAGTTGCGTACGCCGCTGTCCAACCTGCTGACCCACACCCAGGTCACCCTCACCCGCCCACGCAGCCTCGAAGAATACCGAGAGGCGCTGCATGGCAACCTGGAAGAACTGCAATGGATGGCGCAGATGATCAACGACATGCTGTTTCTGGCCAAGGCTGACCACGGCCTGCTGGTACCGGGGCACGCGCCTTTGGCGCTGCATGACGAGGTGGATGCACTGCTGGAGTACTACGCGCCTCTGGCAGAAGACAACGACGTGCAGATGCTGCGCGAGGGTGAAGCGGTGCTGCACGGCGACCAGCATATGCTGCGCCGGGCGCTGTCCAACCTGCTGGACAACGCCATGCGTTTTACCCCGGCAGGAGGACAGATCAAGGTGACCCTGGGGCCGGGGCCGACGATCAACGTGGCCAATACCGGACTGGCTATCGACCCGGCGGCACTACCGCGGCTTTTCGACCGTTTCTACCGGGTGGACCCGGCTCGGCGGGAAGGCAGTAGCGAGCATGCGGGGTTGGGCCTGGCGATTACCCGGTCGATCGTGCAGGCCCATGGCGGGTGCATACGGGCGGAGTGCGAGGGTGGGTGGACCCGATTCGTGATCGAGTTCGCTCAAGATCGGTAACCCTGAGGGGCTTTACGCCCCCAGGATCTCAGGCAAACATCAAACCGCCAGGCCAATCGCCGGCTGCACCTGCGACGCCCGGTAAGCCGGGTAAAGGGTCGCCAGGAAACTCATCACCAGGCCGGCGGTGCAGATGATCGCCACATCCCCCCACTGCAACTGCGACGGCAAGCTGCTGACGAAGTACACATCCGACGTAAAGATGTGCTGCCCGCTCACCCGCTCCAGCCAGCCGACGATCTGGCTGACATTGAACGCCGCAATCACGCCCAGTACGCCACCAATCAGCGTGCCGACAATGCCGATCAGGCTGCCCTGGACCATGAACGTGCCCATGATCTGCGCCGGCGTGGCGCCCAAGGTACGCAGGATGGCAATGTCCGGCCCCTTGTCGTTCACCACCATCACCAGGGTGGCGATGATATTGAACGCCGCGACCGCGATGATCATCATCAGCAACAGGCCGATCATGGTCTTTTCCATCTTCATGGCGCTGAACAGGCTGCCCTGGGTATGCGACCAGTCATCGGCCCGGTAGGCGTCCCCAAGCCCGGCAGCAATCGCCTTGGCCACCTGCGGAGCGGCATACAGGTCGTGCAGTTTAAGGCGCACACCTTGCACCTGGCCTGGTGCCCAGCGCTGCATCTCAGCTGCATCAGCAACATGGATATAAGCCTGCGACCCATCCAGTTCGGCGCCGACCTTGAAGATGCCGACCACGGTGAGGCGCTGCATGCGCGGGGTGATGCCACCCGGTTCCTTGCTGATTTCCGGCACGATCAAGGTCAGCTTGTCGCCGGTGTTCAGGCGGAAGCGGCGTGCGGTCAGCTCGCCGATGACCACACCGAACTCACCGGGCTGCAAGCCCTGCAGGCGGCCCTGGACGATGTGCTGGCCAACGATGGAAACCTTGCCCTCCTCGGCCGGATCGATACCACCCACCTGGATCGGCTGCATGGCGCCCTTGTACGACAGCATGCCTTCCATCTCGGTAATCGGCGCCACAGCCATCACCGCCGGATTCTTCATGGCGGCGTCGGCCACCTTGTGCCAATCGTCCAGCGGCTGCACGCCCAGGATGGCGGCATGCGGCACCAGGCCGAGAATGCGCGAGCTCATTTCGCGCTGGAAGCCGTTCATCACCGACAGCACCACGATCATCGCCAGCACGCCCAGCGACAGGCCGATCATCGAAGTCATCGAAATGAACGAGATGAAGTGGTTGCGACGCTTGGCTCGGGTGTAGCGCGCGCCGATAAAGATGGGCAAGGGTCTGAACATGTACGAAATCACCCAATGGAAACAGGAAAACGGGGCAGCACCTGCCACCCCGGCAGTCGATCAGATGGCCACCAGGTGGCCATCGTCGAGCTTCAGCACACGGTCCATCTGCCGCGCCAGGTTGAGGTCGTGGGTGACCACCAGGAATGCCGTGCGCGAAGCGCTGGACAGCTCCTGCATCAATTCCTGGATGCCTTGGGCGGTGTGGTGGTCGAGGTTACCGGTCGGCTCGTCGAGCATCACCAGGCCGGGGCGGTTGACCAGCGCCCGGGCGATCGCCACACGCTGGCGCTCGCCGCCGGAAAGCTCGGCCGGCTTGTGGTTCAGGCGGTGGCCCAGGCCTACCCGCTTGAGCAGCGCCTCGGCACGCTCCCGGGCCTCGGGGATGGGCGTTCGGCCGATCAGCAGCGGCATGCACACGTTCTCGATGGCGGTGAATTCCGGCAGCAGGTGGTGGAACTGGTAGACAAAGCCCAACTCGCGGTTGCGTAGCAGGCCACGGGCACGCTCGCCCAGTGCCGACAACTCTTCGCCAGCCAGCCACACACTACCCTGGGTCGGCCGGTCGAGGCCGCCCAGCAGGTTGAGCAAGGTACTCTTGCCCGAGCCGGAACTGCCAACGATGGCCACCCGCTCACCGGCCTGCAGTTCCAGGTTGAGCCCGGACAGCACCTGCACCGACTCCGGGCCCTCGTCGTAGGACTTGCCCAGGTTGCGGCAACTCAGAACGGCTTTATCACTCATGCGCGACTCACTCATAACGTAGCGCCTCTGCAGGCTGGGTGCGGGCCGCACGCCAGGCCGGATACAGTGTGGCGAAGAAACTCAGGACCAGTGCCGCACCGCAGACCATGTACACGTCCTGGGCCAGGATCTGCGACGGCAGGTAATCGATGAAGTACACGTCGGCGTTGAGGAACTTGTGGCCGATCAGTGTCTCGATGCCGGCGATCGCCGCGCTCACGTTCAGGGCCGCGAAGATCCCGACGACGGCGCCGATCAGGGTACCGATCACCCCGATCACCGTACCCTGGACCATGAAGATGAGCATGATCTGCCCGGGCGTGGCGCCCAGGGTGCGCAGGATGGCGATGTCGCCGCGCTTGTCGTTGACCACCATCACCAGGGTGGAAATGATGTTGAACGCCGCCACCGCCACGATCAGCAGCAACAGCAGGCCGATCATGGCCTTTTCCATACGGATCGCCTGGTACAGGTTGCCGTGGGTACGGGTCCAGTCACGGCTATAGAACTCCTGTTCGCCCAGCTGCTGGGCGATGCTCCAGGCTACGCGCGGCGCCTGGAACAGGTCGTCGAACTTCAGGCGCAGGCCCTGGACCTGGTCGGGCTTCCAGCGGTGCAGGCGGGACAGGTCGCTGATGTTGGTCAGGCCCAGGTAGCCGTCGATCTCCCCCGCGCCAACGTGGAAGGTGCCGACCACGGTGAAGCGCTTCATGCGCGGGAACATGCCAGCGGGGGTCACGCTGACCTCGGGGGCGACGAAGGTGAGCTTGTCGCCGATGGCAACGCCCAGCTTGGCCGCCGCCTTATCGCCGATCATGATGCCCCACTCGCCCGGCGCCAACTGGTCCAGGCGGCCTTGCAGGACGAAGTTGTCGATGATCGACACCTCGCGCTCGCGAGCAGGGTCGATGCCGTTGAGCAGCACCTTCTGCACCTTGCCATCATGGGTCAGCAGGCCCTGCATCTGGGTGAACGGTGCAACCGCCACCACCTGCGGATTCTGCTTTACTTGTTGGGCAAGGGCCTGCCAGTCGGCAATGGGCTGGCCGCTCTCCAGCGTGGCATGGGGAATCATCCCCAACACGCGGGTGCGCATCTCGTGGTCGAAACCGTTCATCACCGACAGCACCACGATCATTACCACCACGCCCAGGGCGAGGCCGATCATCGAGGTCAGGGAAATGAACGAGACGAAGTGATTGCGACGTTTGGCACGGGTATAACGCGTGCCGATGAATGCGAAAAGAGGTCTGAACATGTCGGGGCTTGTTCGGATGAAAGGGAACGTCCTTGTGGCGAGGCGCCTACGGCGGCTTTACACTCGGACCACCGCCGCTACCTTGGGTTCGCCATGACGACATTAGACGAAGAAGATCGCCGCGAATACTACCGCATCGAAGATCGGATCGCACTTCAAATAAGCCCCCTTAGCGCGGCCGAAGCCCTTGAACCAGATGTGTTGCAAGATGATTCGCCGTTGTTCAACCTGCTCAGCGAGCTGCACCTGTCCGACTTCGAGTCGCAACACCTGTTGCGCCAGCTAAGCGACAAGGACCGCACCCTCGCCGCGTTCCTGCGGGCACAGAACAAGCGCCTCGACTTGCTCAGCGCGGTGGTTGCACAAACCCTGCTTGGCGAGGTCGGCGAGCCGCTGCCGGTGGTCATTTCCGAAGGCGGCATTGAATCCGCCCAAGCCACACAGATTGCCCCCGGCACCCGGGTGAAAGTGAAAATGGTGCTGATGCCGCGCGCCCATGGCCTGCTGCTGCGCGGCAAGATCACCCATTGCGACCCTCGCCCGGAGGGCGGCTTCGAAGTCGGCACCGAGTTCATCGACATGACCGATGCCCAACGACAACTGCTGGCGCGTTACATCCTGCAGCGCCAGCAACAGCAACGGCGCCAGCAGCTGGAACTGAACGACCCCGCCTCCTGAGCCAATTTCTCCCTGATTTGAAGGAACGAACGTGACCCTGATCTACGGCCATCGCGGCGCCAAGGGCGAAGCACCCGAGAACACCCTGAAGAGCTTTCAGCAATGCCTGTCCCATGGCGTGACCCGCTGCGAGCTGGACCTGCACTTGTCATCCGACAACGAACTGATGGTCATCCACGACCCCACCCTCAAGCGGACCACGGGCCGGCGCGGCAAAGTGGTCGAGCACCCGGCCGCCGAACTGGTCAAGATCGATGCCCGCAAAGGCGGCCCGGGCCATGTGCAGCCCTGCCCGATCCCGAAACTGGAAGAGCTGTTCGAAAAATGCCCGTTCGAACACTGGCAACTGGAGGTGAAAAGCGCCTCGCGCACCCGCGCGGCCACCACCGTCCTGGCGATCCGTGAACTGGCCCAGCAATATGGCCTGCTGGACAAGGTGACCATCACCTCCAGTTCACGCGAAGTACTGGGCGCCGCCCTGGAACTGGTGCCAGACGTGAAGCGTGGGCTGGTGGCCGAATACGCCTGGCTCGACCCGCTGAAGGTGGCACAGAACTACGGCTGCGAACTGCTGGCATTGAACTGGACGCTGTGCACCCCCGAGCGCCTGCTCAAAGCACAGGGCCAGGGTTTGCATGTGTCGGTGTGGACGGTCAACGAGCCGGCACTGATGCGCCGGCTTGCTGACTTTGGTGTGGACAGCCTGATTACAGACTTTCCCGGTTTGGCCAAGACCACCCTCGGGTAGGGTTGAAATCGGTCTCTCCGACCGGCTCAGGCCACCGGTCGGAGCCGCTCAAAAAAGCCGGTTCAGGCCGTCATAGGCAGCTACCCGATAGGCTTCGGCCATGGTCGGGTAGTTGAACGTGGTGTTGACGAAGTACTTCAGGTTGTTCTGCTCACCCGGCTGGTTCATGATCGCCTGGCCAATGTGGACGATTTCCGAAGCCTGGTAGCCGAAGCAATGCACGCCGAGGATTTCCAGAGTTTCGCGGTGGAACAGGATCTTCAGCATGCCCTGCGGCTCGCCGGCGATCTGCGCACGCGCCATGCTCTTGAAGAAGGCCTTGCCCACTTCGTACGGCACCTTGGCCTGGGTCAGCTCCTGCTCGTTCTTGCCGATCGAGCTGATCTCGGGAATGGTGTAGATACCCGTCGGCACGTCGTTGACGAAGCGCCAGCTGCCGTTATCGACAATGCTGCCAGCGGCCGACCGGCCCTGGTCATGGGCGGCACTGGCCAGGCTTGGCCAGCCGATCACGTCGCCGGCACCGTAGATGTTCGGCACGGTGGTGCGGTAGGCCTCGTCGACCTCGATCTGACCGCGGCTGTTCACCTTGATGCCGATGTTTTCCAGGCCCAGCTTGTCGGTGTTGCCGGTACGGCCGTTGCACCACAGCAAGGCGTCGGCCTTGATCTTCTTGCCCGACTTGAGGTGCAGGATCACCCCGTTGTCCAGGCCTTCGACGCGCTCGTACTCCTCGTTGTGGCGCACGGTGATGTTGTTGTTGCTGAAGTGGTAGCTCAGCGCCTGGGAAATCTCCGAGTCGAGGAAGCTCAGCAGCTGGCCACGGTTGTCGACCAGCTCGACCAATACGCCCAGGCCACTGAAGATCGAAGCGTATTCGCAACCGATCACGCCGGCACCGTACACGATCAGCTTGCGCGGGGTATGGCTGAGGCTGAGGATGGTGTCGCTGTCGTACACGCGCGGGTGGTGGAAGTCGATGTCGGCCGGGCGGTAGGGGCGCGAGCCGGTCGCGATGATGATGTGCTTGGCGTTGAGCTTCTCGACCACGCCGTTCGGGCACACCACTTCCACGGTTTGCTCGTCGGCAAAGCTGCCGGTGCCGAAGAACACGTCGACGCGGTTACGGGCATAGTAGCCGGTGCGCGATGCCACCTGCTTGGCGATGACCTTTTCGGCGCTTTTCAGCACGTCCGGGAACGAGAACCAGCGCGGTTCGCCGATGGCACGAAACATCGGGTTGGTGTTGAACTGCATGATCTGCCGCACCGAGTGACGCAGTGCCTTGGACGGAATGGTACCCAAGTGGGTGCAGTTGCCACCGACCTGGCGACGGTCATCGACCATCGCTACCTTGCGCCCTGCTTTGGCGGCATTCATTGCCGCGCCTTCACCGGCCGGGCCGGAACCCAGCACCACTACGTCGTAGTTGTAGACAGCCATGCGTACTCCTTCAGAACTGGCCCGCAAGCCACGGTCGCTCGCGGGGCACGATCATGCCGCCGGGGCGCCATGAGAAAATTCGGGTGCAGTCTAATCAACCCTGAACGCCGCGCACATTAACCCTTGGTCGCGTCGTAGGCCAATTTTGCCCGCACTACATATGCTTCACCCATTCCGTGGCGGCAATCATCCCTGCTTGTGCTTTCACTGGCCTTTCACTGCCCGTTCGAACGCGGGCGTAGCTCGGGAGACGAAGCCTCCCTCTGCTCGAGTCACCAAAACCGCAGCCAAGTCATGCGCCACGGCAAAATCCCAGCCTTGCTGTGGGCCCAGGATGAGTAGCAGCGTCGAATAGCCATCGGCCAGCAGTGCTGAGGCGTCCAGCACCGTAACGGCAGCCAGGTCATGTTCGACCGGGCGCCCGAGGCGGGCATCGAAGGTGTGCGAATAGCGCCGGCCATTCTGCTCGAAATAGTGCCGATAGTCACCCGAGGTTGATACTGAAAGGCTATTGACCGGGATGATCTGGCGGGCGATTTGACGGTCTTCGCGGGGCAGTTCCAGGGCAATACGCCAAGGGCTGCCGTCAGGCTTGCGGCCAACCGCCTTCAGCTCGCCAGTGGCCTCGGCGACAAAACTGCTGACACCCATGGCCTGCAGGCGCGCAGCGATCAAGTCGACAGCATGACCGGCGACGATACTGTTGAAGTCGAGCTGCACAGGGGCATCCTTGCACAGGGCTCGACCTTTGACGCGCAGGTGCTGGTAGCCCACACGCTGGCGTACCTGGGCCAGTGCCTGTGGTTCGGGCACCTGCTGGTGACGGGCCTGAGGGCCGAAGCCCCACAGATCGAGCAAAGGCTCTACCGTGAGATCGAAGGCGCCATCGCTCTGCTCGGCAAGGTGCTGGCCCAGGCTGACCAACGCGAGCATGTCAGGCGGCAGGGCCAGGCACTGGCCGGCAGGCAAGCGGTTGAACTGGCTTACGATGGAATCGCCGCGGTAGGTCGAGTAGTGGTGGTCGATGTCGTGCAGGATGGTTTCCACCGCCCTCTGCACCTGGGCCGGCTCCGGGCCACCAGGCTCGCGGACGTACTGGATGCTGTAGCTGCTGCCCATGGTCGGGCCACCCAGGCGCTCCAGGGTGGGGCCCTGGTTGCAGGCGGTGAGTAGCAGCAGAATGAACAGTAGGGCTGTGCGCACAGTAGGGTTTCTCGGTTGCCAGTGCTGGCCTCTTCGCGGGTAAACCCGCGCCTACAGCAGGGCGCGTCCCCGTGTAGGGGCGGGCTTGCCCGCGACGCGGCCATTACAGGTACAA
>NZ_JBYSYE010000032.1:0-71666 GCF_058782925.1 Pseudomonas sp. FW305-E2
GGTAAACCCGCTCCTACAGGAACCTTGTAGGAGCGGGTTTACCCGCGAAGAGGCCGGCACAGGAAAAATACCCAAAAAAAACCCCGGCACAGTGGCCGGGGTTTTCGTGAAACAGGCAGCAGTTTCAGCGTGCGTAGGTCATCAGCACATCCGCAGCGGTCTGGCTGTCCACCCCCATCATCACGCTCAGGGCAGTGACGGTAAGGATGGAGAAGCCGAACACCTTGCGGGCCCACTTGCTGTCGTCCTCGGCCTTGTAACCACCCCAGGCCATGTACAACCAGTACAGGCCCATGGCAGCTGCCACGGCCAGGTAGCCGAGGCCGGCGTAACCGCCGAGGGTGAGCATCAAGGTGGCGAGCACAAAGGCCAGCACGTACAGCACAATCTGCTTCTTCGCCGCGAGGATGCCACGTGCCACCGGCAGGACCGGAATGTTGGCAGCGCTGTAATCCTTGAAGCGGAAGATCGCGATGGCAAAGCTGTGCGGCATTTGCCAAAGGCTGAACATCACCAGCAGGGTTACCGCAGCCAGGTCGAAGCTGTTGCTCACGGCGCAGTAGCCGATCACCGGAGGCATGGCACCGGACAGGCTGCCGACCAAGGTGCCGTGCACCGATTTACGCTTCAGCCACAGGCTGTAGAAACCGACATAGACGACAAAGCCAATCAGTGCGCAGAACGCAGACAGCGGGTTGGCCTGGACATACAGCAGGCTGAAACCCGCCACCCCGAGCAGGGTGGCGTAGATCAGCGCGAGGGGCAGCGACATGCCGCCCTGGACCATGACGCGGTTCTTGGTGCGCTCCATCTTGTGGTCGATGTCACGGTCGATGCAGTTGTTGAACACGCATCCGGACGCAACCACCAGCGAAGTACCGATCACCACCGCCAGGAACAGGGCGAAATCCACATGGCCCTTCGAGGCAAGGAAGAAACCGCCTGCCACGGAAAGCACGTTACCGAAAATGATCCCCGGTTTGGTGATTTGGATAAAGTGCTTAACGGACATGCAGTCTTACCTCACTTGGCCAACATTTCGAAGTGGATGCTGAACATGATCCACAGCGACAGGCCGACAAGCAGAGCGATCACCAGGGTGGTGAACAGGAACGTCGAAACGTTGTTGCGTTGCTCTTTCGAGCGGTCCATGTGCAGGAAGTAAACCAGGTGAACAACTACCTGGATCACGGCCATGGCAACAATGATCAGAACGGTCAGGTTCTTCGGCAGGCTGGCAGTCATGGCCAGGCCGAACGGGATCGCAGTCAGGATGATCGACAGTACAAAACCGATCATGTACGACTTGACGCTGCCGTGATTACCTTCGTGATGAGTGTCGTGTGCGTTAGCCATTACAGAACCCCCAGCAGGTAAACGACGGTGAATACGCAGATCCAGACCACGTCCAGGAAGTGCCAGAACAGGCTCAGGCAGCTCATGCGGGTCTTGGCGGTCGGCGTGATGCCGTGCTTGTTGATCTGGTACATCATGATTGCCATCCAGATCAGACCAGCAGTCACGTGCAGACCGTGGGTACCTACCAGGGCGAAGAAGCCCGACAGGAAGCCACTGCGCTGCGGGCCGAAGCCCTCGCTGATCAGGTGATGGAACTCATAGATCTCCATCGCGATGAAGCCTGCACCGAACAGGAAGGTCACAGCCAACCAGCCCAGTACACCTGCTTTCTTGCCATCGAACATCTTCAGCATGGCGAAGCCGAAGGTGATCGAGGACAGCAGCAGGAACAGCGTTTCAACAGCTACGAAATCGAGCTGGAAGATGTCATGACCCGACGGGCCGCCGGCAAAACTGCCGGACAGCACCGCGTAGGTGGCGAAGAGCGACGCAAACAGGATGCAGTCGGTCATCAGGTACAGCCAGAAACCCAGTACGGTCATCTGGCCCGAGTCGTGGTGGTGGTCGTCATGCCCATGGTCGTGACCATGAGCAGCGCCGCCGTGCATTACTTGACTGGACATTGATTACACCCGCTCAAACGATTCGACACGTGCGCCGGCAGGCAGAGCACCTGCTTTGGCCAGCGCTTTCATACGCTCGCCTTCGATGCGCGCCACTTCTTCGGCCGGAACCATGTAGCCCTGGTCGTCACGTGCAGCGTGGCGAACGAAGACAGCGATGGTTGCAACCAGGCTCGCGCCCACCAGCCACCAGATGTGCCAGATGAAGGCGAAGCCGAAGACGGTCAGGAACAGGCCCATGAACAGACCGGTAGCAGTGTTGCTCGGCATGTGGATGGCTTCGTACTTGGCCGGGGCCTTGTACGCAACGCCTGCTTCCTTGGCTTCGTGCCAGCAGTCCAGGCCAACTTTCTCAGGCATGTGAGCGAAGTTGTAGAACGGAGGTGGCGAAGAAGTCGACCATTCCAGGGTACGGCCGCCCCATGGGTCGCCGGTCACGTCCAGGTTCTGGTTGCGGTCGCGGACCGAAACGAAGATCTGGATCAGCTGGCAAGCGATACCGAACAGGATCAGCACGGCGCCGACAACGGCTACGTACAGGTAGGGTTCCCACAGTGGGTTGTCGGAGTGGTTCAGACGACGGGTCATGCCCATGAAGCCCAGGGCGTACAGCGGCATGAACGCAACGTAGAAGCCCGACAGCCAGAACCAGAAGGCAGCTTTGCCCCACTTCTCGTTCAGGGTGAAGCCGAAGGCTTTCGGGAACCAGAAGGCGAAACCGGCGATGTAGCCGAATACCGCGCCACCGATGATCACGTTGTGGAAGTGCGCAATTACGAACAGGCTGTTGTGCAGGACGAAGTCAGCACCCGGAACGGCCAGCAGTACGCCGGTCATGCCACCGATGGAGAAGGTGACCATGAAGCCCAGGGTCCAGAGCATCGGTGCGGTGAAGCGCACACGGCCTTGGTACATGGTGAACAGCCAGTTGAACAGCTTCACACCGGTCGGAATGGAGATCAGCATCGTCGCCAGGCCGAAGAAGGTGTTGACGCTGGCGCCGGCACCCATGGTGAAGAAGTGGTGCAGCCATACAGCAAAGCCGAGGATGGCGATCGCGCCCGATGCGTAAATCATCGAGTGGTGGCCGAACAGGCGTTTGCCAGAGAACGTCGAAGTGACTTCCGAGAACACGCCGAAGGCCGGCAGGATCAGGATGTAAACCTCAGGGTGACCCCACGCCCAGAACAGGTTGACGTACATCATCGGGTTCCCACCAAGCTCGTTGGTGAAGATGTGGAAGTCCAGATAACGGTCAACAGTCAGCAGAGCGAGTGCAGCAGTCAGGATCGGGAACGAAGCGACGATCAGTACGTTGGCCCAGGTGCAGGTCCAGGTGAAGATCGGCATGTCCATCAGTTTCATGCCAGGTGCGCGCATCTTCATCACGGTGACGAGGAAGTTCACGCCGGTAAGCGTCGTACCCAATCCGGATAGCTGTAGCGCCCAGATGTAGTAGTCGACACCCACCCCAGGGCTGTACTGAATGCCCGCGAGCGGCGGATAGGCAACCCAGCCGGTCTTGGCGAATTCACCAACGCCCAGCGAGATGTTGACCAGCAGCACGCCTGCCAGCAGCAGGTAGAAGCTCAGGGAGTTCAGGAACGGGAAGGCAACGTCACGTGCACCGATCTGCAGAGGAACCGCCAGGTTCATCAGGCCGGTGAAGAACGGCATCGCCATGAAGATGATCATGATCACACCGTGAGCGGTGAAGATCTGGTCATAGTGTTCAGGCGGCAGGTAGCCTTCGGAGCCGCCGGTTGCGGCAGCCAGCTGGGTACGCATCATGATGGCGTCGGCAAAGCCGCGCAGCAGCATGACCATCGCGACGATGATGTACATCACGCCGATCTTTTTGTGGTCGACAGTAGTCAGCCACTCGCTCCACAAGTAGGTCCACTTGCGGAAATAGGTGATAAGACCGACGACAGCGATACCGCCGAGCGCGATCATGGCAAGCGTCACCATGACTATCGGCTCGTGATAGGGTATCGCCTCCAGGCTTAATTTACCGAACATCTCTTACTCCTCTGCACCGGCAGCTGGTTGCATACTCGATTCCACACCCTTGGTTGTGGCCAGATCTTTGCTGCCTGCTTCTTCGTGGCTACGACCGCGGTTCATGCCTTCGTACTTGTCGACGATCAGCTGGAACTGCTCAGGCGAAGCCTCGCTATACAGCGCGACCGGGTTGTTTTCGCTTGGTTTGGCCAAGGCGTCGTATTCGGCCTTGTCCAGCTTCTTCGGCGACTGCTTGACTTCAGCGACCCACTTGTCGAAGTCTTCCTGAGAGGTGGCAGTAGCCTTGAATTTCATGCCGGTGAAGCCAGCACCGCTGTAGTTGGCGCTGATACCGTCGAATTCGCCGTTTTCGTTGGCGATCAGGTGCAGCTTGGTGGTCATGCCGGCCATGGCGTAGATCTGGCCGCCCAGGCCCGGGATGAAGAACGAGTTCATCACGGCGTCGGAAGTGACGCGGAAGTTGACCGGAGTGTTAGCCGGGAAGACGATCTTGTTGACCGTGGCAATGCCCTGCTCCGGGTAGATGAACAGCCACTTCCAGTCCAGCGCGACCACGTCGATCTGAATCGGCTTAACGTCCGAATCCAGCGGACGATAAGGGTCCAGCTTGTGGGTGGAGTGGTAGGTGACGTAACCCAGGGCGATGATGATCAGGATCGGGATGATCCACACCGCGGCCTCGATCTTGGTCGAGTGCGACCAGTCAGGGGTGTAGGTGGCTGCCTTGTTGGAAGCACGGTACTTCCAGGCGAACGCCAGGGTCATGATGATCACAGGGATTACCACCAGCAGCATCAGGCCGGTAGCGATCAGGATCAGGTTCTTTTGCTCAATGCCGACCTGGCCCTTCGGGTCGAGCAGGGTCCAGTTGCACCCACTGAGTAAAAGCATGCCTAAAAAGGGCAATATGCCAAACAGTCTGGGGTAACGCTTTTTACTCATCTCACGACCTCTAGATCAGCTTGCTTCAATGCAATTTGTGTTTTGGTAGCCAACACTTCGTCCTGCCAAGTGAGGCATTTCGCGCCCGTACTCGCTCCTGCCTGGGGTCCGACTGCAGGACCTTGGCTTCAAGCGGGTTAGCGGTGCTTATGGTTTCGTAGGCAACAGGCCTGTACTTCAGACCAAGTCCATTTGGTGCGGGAAAACGCGGAGGGGTGTCCGCCCGGTATCGCCGTTGGGCGAAACTTGACGAAGTCAGCAAAAAGGAGCGCTGGGGCTTCCTTCAATCCTGCGACTCGCAAGCAGTGCCGAACGGAAATTGGGGGCGATTGTAGATAGGTCGCCAACCCTTGACTATGACTTATTGAGCAACAGTCTTTTACAGAATCCGTAACAATGCTGCTCAATAATTCAACTTCGCGACAGTTTGTCGCACCCCGCTTGCTAGGCCTCAAAGCCGCATTCTGCAAGGCCTGTGGGTTGATCTGGATCAAGCGGTGCGCAACTTTTCCCTCTTCTCATGCGGTGCAAAAGACCCCATGCAATTCGGGACTTTTGTCTAAGCCTGGCGTCGATTGCGGTAGATACCGAGCGGGACGAGGATAGCGGTCAGCACGAACGCCACAAGTGCCCATTGCGCCAGCGACAGGCCGAGGATCGGCGGATACGGCGTGCTGCAGAAGCCGTCGACCTGAAACGCCAGTGGCCACAGCTTTGCCAGTGGCAGGTCATCCACGATCGGCTGCAGGGTATCGATACCGCAACTGACCATGGGGTTGGCGAGTATATACACATGGTTGCCAGCCGCAACGATTCCGCCAATTGCACTGAGCACCACCAATGCCTCGAAGAAGGTCAGGCTGCGGCGCCCAGGCATCGCCGCAGCGATGAAGGCAAACACGGCAATGAACAGCAACGCATAACGCTGCAGGATGCACAACGGGCAGGGTGCCTCGCCTAGCACCACCTGCATGTAGAGGGCGCCGCCGATCAGTGAAAGGCAGATCAGCCCCAACAGCACCAGAAAGCGCCGTTCCCGATTCAGGCGCGATGTTTGTTCGTTCATTGCCGGTTCCTTCGATGGATAGTGGCAGCGTGGTCCGCCTGCCTGGGCGCAAGTCTACACGCTGGGCATGGCCTGTGAGCATGCCGAGGGAGCGTCGCGGAAGCACTGCGCAGGGCTATCCAGTGTGGCTGAGACCGGCCGCAACGACGTCGGTTCAACGCCGGGCGGCAAAAAAACGGCTGCCCAGGTGCCGCGCAGGGGCAAGCCCCTCGACACCCGGGAGTGAAGGATACCGTGATTAAAGGATGATTAAGGATGAAAGCGCAGCGCCCGGTTTCATCTTTCCTTTATATATAGGCAGAAAGGTGTGCTGCAGCTGGGGGACGAGCACTTTATAAGCCTGTACCGGCCCCTTCGCGGGTAAACCCGCTCCTACAGAGACGGCACCACATTCAAGACCGGTGCAATACCTGTGGGAGCGGGCGTGCCCGCGAAGAGGCCGGCACAGGCGCTATATCACTCCAGCGCTGCCGCCGGCCCGAAGAACTCGTAGCGGCTCTGCTGCTCCGGCACACCCAGGCCCTTCAGCTGGCGTTTGACCGCCGCCATGAAGCCTTTCGGCCCGAGGAAGTAGGCGTCCACGTCACGCTCCTGCGGCAGCCACTCGGCAAGCAGGTCTTCACTGAGCAAACCCACGGCGTCGGCCGCAGCGCCACCTTCCGGCTCGGCATAGCAGTAGAAGCGCTTGAGCTGTGGATGGCGCGCCGCCAGGCCATCGATCCAGTCCCGGAAGGCATGCACCGCGCCATTACGCGCACAGTGGATGAAATGCACCTCGCGCCGGGTTTGCAGTGCTGCCTGCAGCATCGCCAGGGTCGGGGTAATGCCCACCCCTCCGCTGATCAGCACCAGCGGCTTGTCGCTGGCTGCCAGGGTGAAGTCACCCGCAGGCGGGAACAGTTTCAGGGTATCGCCCACCACCAGCTCATCGTGCAGGTAGTTGGAGACCTTGCCGCCCGCCTCGCGCTTGACGCTAATGCGGTATTCCTTGCCGTCGCACAGCGCCGACAGAGAATAGTTGCGGCGCTGCTCGGCACCGTCAATGTCAAGTTTCAGACCGATGTACTGGCCAGGTTCTGCCTTGAGCACCGGCATGCCATCCACCGGGGCGAAGTAGAACGAAACGATCTCGCTGCTTTCCTGCTCGCGGCGTACCAGGCGGAATTCACGGGTACCGCGCCAGCCACCCTCGGCCTCTTCCTTCTCTTTATAGAGGTTTTCTTCAGCGCCAATCAGAATGTCGGCCAGCTGGCCATAGGCCGCGCCCCACGCGTCGATCACCGCAGGGGTGGCAATGTCCTTGCCCAGCACTTCCTCAATGGCGCGCAGCAGGCAGCTTCCGACAATCGGGTAGTGCTCCGGCAGAATCTGCAGGGCAACATGCTTGTTGATGATCTGCCCGACCAGGCCGCCCAGTTGCTCCAGCTGGTCGATATGGCGGGCATACATCAACACGCCGTTAGCCAGCGCACGCGGCTGATCGCCACTGGCCTGGTGGGCCTGGTTGAACAGCGGCCGTACCTCGGGGTATTCGCTGAGCATCATCTTGTAGAAGTGGGTGGTCAGCGCTTCGCCGCCGCTTTCCAGCAGAGGTACAGTGGCCTTGATGATTGCACGTTGTTCGGCATTGAGCATTGCAACAACTCCTGAGCCTGTGGCTTCAAATGACTGCCCCTGCCATTACAGCAATCGTGCCAACTTTTATCGCCAGCAAAATCAGGGGTTTGATGCAGGTCATGTCAAAACGACCCACCCCTGCGTATAGTCATATCGACCCATAGGAGTCCATATGACTACACAGCCACTGCTCACCACCCTCCTGCCTCTGGTCAGCGACCTGTCCCGCGATTTGCCCGACCAGGAACGCTACCGCCGCCTGTTGCAAGCCATGCGTGGCCTGCTGCCGTGCGATGCTGCAGCACTGCTGCGGCTGGACGGGGAATGGCTGGTGCCGCTGGCAGTGGATGGCCTTAGCCCCGACACCCTCGGCCGGCGCTTTCGGGTCAGCGAGCACCCGCGTTTCCAGATACTGCTCAGCCGCCCGGAACCCACCCGTTTCGCCAGCGATTCCGAACTGCCCGACCCCTACGATGGTTTGGTCAATGCCCCCGATGCCGACCTTGAAGTGCACGACTGCATGGGCTGCCCGTTGATGGTCGATGAGCGCCCATGGGGCCTGGTCACCCTCGACGCCCTCACCCCCGGGCAGTTCCAGAGCCTGGAGCTGGATGCCCTGCAGGCCTTTGCCAGCCTGGCTGCCGCCACCGTTACCGTGGCCGAGCGTATCGAGCACCTGGCCCTGCGCGCCGAAGACGAACACCATCGCGCCGAGCTCTACCGCCAGGCCAGCGGCCAGGATAGAGAGCTGATTGGCCAGAGCCCCGCGCACAAACGCCTGGTGGAGGAAATTCGTCTGGTCGGCAGCAGCGACCTGACCGTGCTGATCACCGGCGAAACCGGGGTTGGCAAGGAGCTGGTGGCCCAGGCCCTGCACCAGGCCAGTAACCGCGCCGACAAGCCGCTGGTCAGCCTCAACTGCGCCGCCCTGCCCGACACCTTGGTGGAAAGCGAACTGTTCGGCCATGTGCGCGGCGCCTTCACCGGCGCGCATGGCGAGCGCCGCGGCAAGTTCGAACTGGCCAACGGCGGCACGCTGTTCCTCGACGAAGTGGGCGAACTGCCGCTGACGGTGCAGGCGAAACTGCTACGCGTGCTGCAAAGCGGCCAGCTGCAGCGCCTGGGTTCGGACCGCGAGCACCGGGTGGACGTGCGCCTGATCGCCGCTACCAACCGCGACCTCGCTGCCGAGGTGCGTACGGGCAACTTTCGCGCCGACTTCTATCACCGCCTCAGCGTTTACCCGCTGCATGTGCCACCTTTGCGCGAACGTGGGCGAGACGTGCTGCTATTGGCGGGCTACTTCCTCGAACAGAACCGTTCACGGCTTGGCCTGAACAGCCTGCGCCTGAGCCATGAGGCCCAAGCCGCGTTGATCGCCTACGACTGGCCAGGCAATGTGCGCGAACTGGAACACCTGATCGGCCGCTCGGCACTCAAGGCGCTGGGCCAGCACCCTGATCGGCCACGTATCCTCACTCTCGAAGCCATCGACCTGGACCTGCGTGTGTCGGCAACCACGCCAGGCACGCTGCCCTCCCCCGCTGCACCGCTGCAAGTGGTCACCCCGCCTGAAGGCGGCTTGCGTGAAGCCGTCGATATTTACCAGCGACAGGTGATCGAAGCCTGCCTGCAGCGGCATCAGGACAACTGGGCAGCAGCGGCCCGGGAACTCGGTCTGGACCGCGCAAACCTGAGCCGTTTGGCCCGCAGGCTAGGGCTTCGCTGAGGCTTTTCTACCAAAGGATTAACCCAGAAAGCCATCTGGTTGCTTCCCCACCGGCTGCTATATCTCCCTAACCACCCGTTTGTCGACTGCCTGGTCGAGGCTGTGCGTAAGACCCCTGAAAGGGCTCTGTTACGTCGGTTGTGGCCCGAACACTCGGGCCGGGGGATCCGGATATCAGCAGGGAGCATCCATGGACAACATCGTCGTCGCCGATAAGCAATCCGAAGTCGCCACTCAGAGCGCCTGGGGCAATATCAATCTAAACGCACCAAGCGTCGTGCAGGTACCGGTTTCTCCAGACAAAGTGGCCACGGTCACCCAGCGCGGGCAGGACCTGATCGTCACCCTGAAGTCGGGGGAAAAGATCACCATCGGTAACTTCTTCGCCGTGGACCAGGCCGGGGTCGGCAGCGATATGGTCTTCGTCGGCGAAGACGGCACCCTGTGGCATGCCCAGTACGATGCGGCAGCGTTCACCGGTTTCACCTTCGAAGAAGTGGCCTCGCTGGACGAACTGGTCGCAGGCATCGGTACTGCAGGCAGTGCCATGCCAACTTGGGCGATTGCCGGGCTCAGCCTGCTGGGCGTGGGCGGCGCAGCAGCAGCGGCGGACAATGGAGGCGGGGGCAGCAGCGGCGGTTCCGACCCCGACACCAGCGCACCGGCCACACCGATCGACCTGCTGGTTTCGCCGGATGGCTTGCGTCTGACCGGCCGTGGCGAAGCAGGCACCACGGTGAACATCCGCGACGCCGCCGGCAACCTGATCGGCAGCGGCACAGTGGGTGCCGACGGCAATTTCAACGTGACGTTGAATGCACCGCAGATCAACAGCGAAAACCTTGATGTCACCCTGACCGACGCCGCCGGCAATGTCTCGGCGCCTGGCACTGTCACTGCGCCGGACGCAACTGCACCACTGGCGCCGACCGACCTGGCTATCGATGAGCAGGGTAACACCCTCACCGGTCGTGCCGAGCCCGGCTCGACGGTTTCCGTGCGAGGCGCTGGTGGCGTATTGCTGGGCACTGCGGTGGCCGGTGCGGACGGCCAGTTCAGCATCACTCTGCAACCGCCACAAATCGACGGCCAGGCCCTGGAGATCAGCGCCGCAGACGCGGCTGGCAATATCTCGCCAGTTGCCAGCATCACGGCGCCGGACGTCGACACCCCAGATACCACAGCCCCTGAACAACCGACCGACCTGGCCTTGGCCGATGGCGTCACTTTCACCGGACGCGGTGAGCCTGGTGCTACCGTGCAGGTGCGCGATGCTGCCGGCAACCTGATTGGCACCGGTGTCGTCGGTGCCGATGGCCTGTTCAGCCTCACCCTGTCGCCTGCCCAGACCAATGGTGAAGCACTCGACGTGCGTCTGGTGGATGCCGCCGGCAACAGCTCTGCCCCATTGCAATTCGATGCGCCGGACATCACACCGCCTGACGCAGTAACCAATATTACAGTTGGTGCTGACGGCCTGGCCCTGAGCGGTCGCGGCGAGCCAGGTGCCACTGTCGAAGTGCGCGATGCCAATGGCACTGTGATCGGCACGGGTGTCGTGGGTGCCAACGGCACCTTCCTGATCGACCTCGCCCCAGCCGCACAGCCGGGCGAGCAGTTGAGCCTGGTGCAGACCGACCCAAGCGGTAATGCTTCAGTGGCTACCGAGTACGATGTACCACTGACCACCGCGCCCGACAGCCCGAGCAATCTGGCCATCGATGCTGATGGCACCACCCTCACCGGTACCGCGCCGGCTGGCAGCCGTGTGGAGGTGCATGACGCCAACGGCACGCTGATTGGCAGTGCCATTGCCAACGCCGATGGCAGCTTCAGCATCGAACTGAATCCCGCACAAGCCAACGGCGAACTGCTGGACGTGGTTGCCATCGATGACGGCGGCGTTTCCTCGCTGCCCGCACAGATCACCGCGCCCGACATCACCGCCCCTGCCGCACCGACCGAACTGGCGGTGAGCGCGGACGGCAGCGTTATCACCGGCCGTGCCGAACCGGGCAGCACCGTGCGCATCGTGGCTGCCGACGGAACCGAACTGGGCACTGCCGTGGTCGGCCCGACCGGCGTGTTCAGCCTCAACCTCAACCCGCCACAAGTTGACGGCGAAGTGCTGCAAGCCACGGCGACCGATGCCGCTGGCAACACATCGCCAAGCAGCGCAGTTACCGCACCGGATATCGACGGTATCGATACCACGCCACCCGCAGCCCCGACTGACTTGGTGATCGGCCTTGCCGGCAGCCAGCTCAGCGGTCGAGGCGAAACCGGCTCTACCGTGCAGGTGCGTGACAAGGCCGGCAACATCCTCGCGACTGGCACCGTCGCTGCAGATGGCACCTTCGTCATCGCCCTGGACCCCGCCGTGAACGATGGCAGCACCTTACAAGTCACCCTCACCGACGCTGCCGGCAACGTATCCCAACCAGGCTCGGTCACCTCGGCCGACTTGCTGCCGCCCGCACAACCGACTGACCTGGCCCTAGCCGATGGTGTCACCTTCACCGGTCGCGGCGAACCCGGCGCTACCGTGCAGGTACGCGATGCCGGCGGTGCTGTCATCGGTACTGGTGTCGTCGGTGCCGACGGCCTGTTCAGCCTCACCCTGTCGCCTGCCCAGACCAATGGTGAAGCACTCGACGTGCGTCTGGTGGATGCCGCCGGCAACAGTTCGATACCGCTGGAGTTCACAGCCCCGGATATCACACCGCCCGAGGCGGTCACCGACATCCTGGTCGGCCCAGGTGGCACGGCCCTGAGTGGTCGCGGCGAACCGGGTGCCACTGTCGAAGTGCGTGATGCCAGTGGCACCGTGATCGGCACGGGTGTCGTGGGTGCCAACGGCACCTTCCTGATCGACCTCGCCCCAGCCGCACAGCCAGGCGAGCAGTTGAGCCTGGTGCAGACCGACCCAAGCGGTAATGCTTCGGTGGCTACCGAGTACGATGTACCACTGACCACCGCGCCCGACAGCCCGAGCAATCTGGCCATCAATGCTGATGGCACCACCCTCACCGGTACCGCACCGGCCGGCACCCGTGTGGAAGTGCATGACGCCAACGGCACGCTGATTGGCAGTGCCATTGCCAACGCCGATGGCAGCTTCAGCATCGAACTGAATCCCGCACAAGCCAACGGCGAACTGCTGGACGTGGTCGCCATTGATGACAGCGGCGTTTCCTCGCTGCCCGCCCAAATCACCGCACCGGATATCACCGCCCCTGCCGCACCGACCGAACTGGTGATCAATGCCGACGGCAGCGTGGTCACCGGCCGTGCCGAACCGGGCAGCACCGTACGCGTGCTGGCCGCCGACGGCACCACTGTGCTGGGTAGCGTGGTAGTTGGCGCTACCGGCAGCTTCAGCATCACCCTCGACCCGCCACAGATAGACGGCGAAGTGCTGCAAGTGACGGCCACCGATGCGGCAGGCAACGCCTCCACCGCCAGTAACCTTACCGCGCCGGACATCGACGGCGGCGATACCACCCCGCCTGAAGCACCGACCAATCTGGTGATCGGCGTTGCCGGCAGCCAACTCAGCGGTCGTGGCGAAGCCGGTACCAGCGTTCAGGTGCGCGATGACGCAGGCACCGTAATTGCCACGGGCACGGTCAATCCGGATGGTACCTTCGCGATCACCTTGAACCCGGCCATCACCGATGGCAGTACGCTGCAAGTCACCCTCACCGACGCCGCTGGCAACATATCCCAACCGGGCTCGGTCACCTCGGCCGACTTGCTGCCGCCAGCACAACCGACTGACCTGGCCCTGGCCGATGGCGTCACCTTCACCGGTCGCGGCGAGCCCGGCGCTACCGTGCAAGTGCGCGATGCTGCCGGCAACCTGATTGGCACCGGTGTCGTCGGTGCCGACGGCCTGTTCAGCCTCACCTTGTCGCCTGCCCAGGCCAATGGTGAAGCGCTCGATGTGCGTCTGGTGGATGCCGCCGGCAACGCCTCGGCGCCACTGCAATTCGATGCGCCGGACATCACACCGCCTGACGCAGTAACCAATATTACAGTTGGTGCTGACGGCCTGGCCCTGAGCGGTCGCGGCGAGCCGGGTGCCACTGTGGAAGTGCGTGATGCCAATGGCACCGTGATCGGCACGGGTGTGGTGGGTGCCAACGGCACCTTCCTGATCGACCTCGCCCCGGCCGCGCAGCCGGGCGAGCAGTTGACCCTGGTGCAGACCGACCCAAGCGGCAACGCTTCCTCGGCACTGCAATTCGAAGTCCCGGTCACCACTGCGCCTGCCAGCCCCAGCGACCTGGTATTCGCCGAAGACGGCAGCAGCATCAGCGGTACCGCACCTGCCGGCACCCGTGTGGAAGTGCATGACGCCAACGGCACGCTGATTGGCAGTGTGGTGGCGGGCCCCGACGGCAGCTTCACCGTTACCCTCGACCCGGCCCAGGCCAACGGCGAACTGCTGGACGTGGTCGCCATTGATGACAGCGGCGTTTCCTCGCTGCCCGCTCAAATCACCGCACCGGATATCACCGCCCCTGCCGCACCGACCGAACTGGTGATCAATGCCGACGGCAGCGTGGTCACCGGCCGTGCCGAACCGGGCAGCACCGTACGCGTGCTGGCCGCCGACGGCACCACTGTGCTGGGTAGCGTGGTAGTTGGCGCTACCGGCAGCTTCAGCATCACCCTCGACCCGCCACAGATAGACGGTGAAGTGCTGCAGGTGACGGCCACCGACGCGGCAGGCAACGCCTCCACCGCCAGTAACCTTACCGCGCCGGACATTGACGGCGGCGATACCACCCCGCCTGAAGCACCGACCAATCTGGTGATCGGCCTTGCCGGCAGCCAGCTCAGTGGTCGAGGCGAAGCCGGCACTACCGTGCAGGTGCGTGACGCGGCCGGCAACATCCTCGCGACCGGTACCGTCGCCGCGGATGGCACCTTCACCGCCACCCTGAATCCTGCCGTGAACGACGGCAGCACCTTGCAAGTCACCCTCACCGATGCCGCCGGCAACGTATCCCAACCGGGCTCGGTCACCTCGGCCGACTTGCTGCCGCCTGCACAACCGACTGACCTGGCCTTGGTCGATGGCGTCACCTTCACCGGTCGCGGCGAGCCCGGCGCTACCGTGCAAGTGCGCGATGCTGCCGGCAACCTAATTGGCACCGGCGTCGTCGGTGCCGACGGCCTGTTCAGCCTCACCCTGTCGCCTGCCCAGGCCAATGGTGAAGCGCTCGATGTGCGTCTGGTGGATGCCGCCGGCAACGCCTCGGCGCCACTGCAATTCGATGCGCCGGACATCACCCCACCTGAGGCAGTAACCAATATTACGGTTGGTGCTGACGGCCTGGCCCTGAGCGGTCGCGGCGAGCCGGGTGCCACTGTGGAAGTGCGTGATGCCAATGGCACCGTGATCGGCACGGGTGTGGTGGGTGCCAACGGCACCTTCCTGATCGACCTCGCCCCAGCCGCGCAGCCGGGCGAGCAGTTGACCCTGGTGCAGACCGACCCAAGCGGCAACGCTTCCTCGGCACTGCAATTCGAAGTCCCGGTCACCACTGCGCCTGCCAGCCCCAGCGACCTGGTATTCGCCGAAGACGGCAGCAGCATCAGCGGTACCGCACCTGCCGGCACCCGTGTGGAAGTGCATGACGCCAACGGCACGCTGATTGGCACTGTGGTGGCGGGCCCCGACGGCAGCTTCACCGTCACCCTCGACCCGGCCCAGGCCAACGGCGAACTGCTGGACGTGGTGGCCATTGATGACGGCGGTGTTTCCTCGCTGCCCGCCCAAATCATCGCACCAGATATCACCGCCCCTGCCGCACCGACCGAACTGGTGATCAATGCCGACGGCAGCGTGGTCACCGGCCGTGCCGAACCGGGCAGCACCGTACGCGTGCTGGCCGCCGACGGCACCACTGTGCTGGGTAGCGTGGTAGTTGGCGCTACCGGCAGCTTCAGCATCACCCTCGACCCGCCACAGGTAGACGGCGAAGTGCTGCAAGTGACGGCCACCGATGCGGCAGGCAACGCCTCCACCGCCAGTAACCTTACCGCGCCAGACATCGATGGCGGCGACACAACGCCACCGCAGACCCCGACCAACCTGGTGATCAGTGCTGCCGGCAGCCAACTCAGCGGTCGTGGCGAAGCCGGTACCAGCGTTCAGGTGCGCGATGACGCAGGCACCGTAGTTGCCACGGGCACAGTCAATCCCGATGGTACCTTCGCCATCACCTTGAACCCGGCCATCACCGATGGCAGTACCCTGCAAGTGACCCTGACCGACACTGCCGGCAATGTCTCGCAACCCGGTTCGGTCGCCGCGCCAGACCTGCTGGCCCCAGCGCAGCCAACCGAGCTGGCCTTGGTTGATGGCGTGACCTTTACCGGCCGCGGCGAGCCCGGTGCCACCGTACAGGTGCGCAATGCCACCGGCAGCCTGATCGGCACTGGCTTGGTCAACGAAGACGGCACCTTCAGCGTCACGCTGTTCCCCGCCCAGGCCAATGGTGAGGCCCTGGACATTCGCGTGGTAGACGCCGCCGGCAACAGTTCAACGCCGCTGGCGTTCACTGCACCGGACGTCACGCCGCCAGCTGCCGTCAGCAACGTCGTGGTGGGCGCCGATGGCCTGGTGCTCAGTGGCCGTGGCGAGGCCGGCGCTACCGTACAGGTACGTGATGCCAACGGCTCTGTCATAGGCACCGCCACAGTCGGCGCCAACGGAACCTTCTTTGTCGACCTCACCCCAGCCGCGCAACCGGGCGAGCAATTGAGCCTGGTGCAGACCGATGCGAGCGGCAACGCCTCTGAAGCCCTGCAATATGAAGTCCCGGCAACCACGACCCCAGCCAGCCCAAGCGACCTGGTGGTGGCTGCGAACGGCGCCAGCATCACTGGTACAGCCCCGACGGGCAGCCGTGTGGAAGTACACGATGCCAACGGCACACTGGTCGGCAGTGTGGTGGTAGGTGCCGGTGGCACCTTCACCGTCATCCTCAACCCGGCCCAGGCCAACGGCGAACTGCTGGACGTGGTGGCCATCGATGGCACCGGCGCTTCGTCCCTGCCGGTGCAAATCGCTGCGCCAGACATCACCCCGCCGGTCACCCCGAGCGAGCTAGCGATCAGTGCCAACGGCAGCGAGGTCACCGGCCGCGCCGAAGTGGGCAGCACCGTGCGTGTGCTGGCCGCCGATGGCACCACCGTGCTGGGTAGTGTGGTGGTCGACGCCACTGGCAGTTTCAGCATCACCCTCGACCCGCCGCAGGTGAGTGGTGAGGAACTCCAAGTCACTGCCACCGACGCCGCCGGCAACACCTCCACGGCCGGCGACATCACCGCGCCGGACATCGACGGTGGCGACACCACACCACCGGATGCCGCAACCAACTTGGTAGTCGGCCTGGCCGGCGCCCAGCTCAATGGCCGCGGCGAAGCCGGGGCCAGCGTGCAGGTGCGCGATGCCCAGGGCAATGTACTGGCCAACGGCTCGGTCAACCCGGACGGCACCTTCCAGATCACCCTTGACCCACCGGTGAAAGATGGCAGCAACCTGCAAGTGGTGCTGACCGATGCCAGCGGCAATGCTTCTGCCCCGGCGTCGGTGGTTACCCCGGACTTGCAGGCCCCGGCTCAACCGACCGGTGTAGCCTTGGCCGACGGCGTGACCCTGAGCGGCAACGGCGAGCCAGGCGCGACCGTGCAGGTACGCGATGCCTTGGGCAACTTGCTCGGCACTGGCCTGGTCACTGAAACCGGCAGTTTCAGCATCAGCCTGTCGCCGGCCCAGGCCAATGGCGAAATCCTCGACATCCGTCTGATCGATGCCGCCGGCAATGTCTCTTCCCCCTTGCAGTTCGAGGCCCCGGACATCACCGTGCCTGCCGCAGTCAGCAACATTGTCGTCGGCGCCGACGGCCTGACCTTGGGCGGTCGCGGCGAAGCCGGTGCTACCGTCGAGGTGCGCGATGCCAATGGCACGCTGATCGGTACCGGCACAGTGACCGCGAACGGTACTTTCCTGATCGACCTCGATCCAGCTGCACTGCCGGGTGAACGCCTGAGCCTGGTACAGACCGACCCGAGCGGCAACGCCTCTGAAGCGCTGACCTACGACGTGCCACTGGTGGTCACCCCGACCAGCCCGAGCGAACTGGTCGTCGCCGCCAATGGCAGCAGCATCAGCGGTTCTGCTCCTGCTGGTAGCCGCGTGGAAGTGCATGATGCCAACGGCACGCTGGTCGGTAGCATCGTGGTGGGTGCCGAGGGCACCTTCACCGTGGTGCTTACACCGGCCCAGGCCAATGGCGAATTACTGGACGTGGTGGCGATCGACGACAACGGCACCTCGTCGTTGCCGGTGCAGGTCGCCGCACCAGACATCACCGCGCCTGTGGCGCCAAGCGATCTGGCAATCAGTGGCGACGGTACCGTTGTCAGCGGCCGCGCCGAAGCAGGCAGCACCGTCCGTGTGCTGGCCGCCGATGGCACCACTGTACTGGGCAGTGTCGTGGTGGGGGCCAGCGGTGCCTTCAGCATCGGCCTCACCCCGCCACAAGTGGCAGGCGAGCAGTTGCAGGTGACGGCCACCGATGTCGCAGGCAACGCCTCCACGGCCGGCAGCGTCACCGCACCGATCGTGGACAACGGCGGCGACACCACACCGCCGGAGCCCGCTACCGAGCTGGCCATCAGTAACGATGGCCGCACAGTCTCCGGGCGCGGCGAAGCGGGCGCCACCGTGGAGGTGCGCAACGATCAGGGGCAGGTGCTGGTGAGCGGCACCGTTCAGCCCGATGGCAGCTTCAACGTGCAACTGCCAACCCCGGTAGTGGATGGCTCGTCCCTGCAAGTGACCCTGACCGATGCCGCCGGCAACGTCTCTACACCTAGCCCGCTGACGGCGCCCGACCAGGTAGCACCGCTGCAACCCACCGACCTGGTGCTGAGTAATGGTGACAGCCTGGTCGGTACTGCAGAAGGGGGCGCACGGATTGAGGTCAAAGATGCCTCGGGCAACCTGATCGGTAGCGCCATTGCCGAGCCGGATGGCAGCTTCAGCCTGACCCTCGACCCGCCCCAGGCCAATGGCGAAACCTTGTCCATCACCGTGACCGATGCGGCAGGCAATACCTCGGTGCCGCTGAGTTACGTGGCCCCGGACATTACCGCACCGGCGATCGTCACTGACGTGCTGGCAGGCGATGGCAGCCTGGCCGTGTCTGGCCGTGGTGAGCCAGGGGCCACAGTCGAAGTGCGTAATGCCCAAGGCGCAGTCATCGGTACTGGCACCGTGGCGCCAAATGGCACCTTCGTGATTGACCTGGAGGCACCGTTGGCCGCAGGTGAGAACCTCGTGCTGGTGCAGACCGATGCCGCTGGCAATACCTCGGCAGGGGTCAGCGTGACCGTGGCCGATACACCGCTGCCCGAAAGCCCGAGCGGCGTGGTGGTGGCCGGTGACGGCTCCAGTGTTTCCGGTACCGCACCGGCAGATACGCAAGTGCAAGTGCGCGACGCGCAGGGCAATGTCCTGGGCAGCACCCAGGCCGGCCCGGATGGCAGCTTCACCATCGGCCTGACCCCCGCACAGGCCAACGGGGAAGCACTGGATGTCGTCGCGGTTGACGAAGCTGGCAACAGTTCGTTGCCGACCCAGATCACCGCGCCCGATATCACCCCGCCCAATGAAGCCAGTGAACTGCAACTGAGTGCCGATGGCGGCCTGCTCACCGGTCGCGGCGAACCAGGCACCACCGTGCAGGTCATCAACGCCGACGGCACTGTGCTGGGCAACGCCCAGGTCGGTGCCGACGGTGTGATCAGCGTGGTCCTGAACCCAGCGCAGACCGACGGCCAGGAACTGGACGTGGTCCTGCGCGACCCCGCTGGCAACACCTCGACCGCCAACATCGTCGCGCCCGATACCGACGGCCCGCTGCAACCCTCCGGGCTGGCCATCGATACCGCTGGCATCCACCTTACCGGCCAGGGTCAAAGCGGCTCAATCGTCACCGTGCGTGACGCCGACGGCAATGTGCTGGGCACTGCCACCGTGGGCGGCGACGGCCGTTTCGACGTCACCCTCAACGCGCCACAGCGCAATGGCGAAAGCCTGACCGTCGAAGCGACCGACAACCTGGGCAATAGCGCAGGGCCGGTGGACTTCACCGCCCCCGACTCTACCCCGCCGCAAGTGGTCACCAACCCGGCCATCGACGGCACCGGTACCACGATCACCGGCAACGGCGAACCGGGCGCCACCGTGACCGTGCGCGGGCCGGATGGCAGCGTGCTGGGCAGCACGGTGGTTGGCGCGGGTGGCGCTTTCGAAATCACCCTCGACACGCCGCAAACCAACGGCCAGGCACTGACCGTGGAGCAACGCGACGCGGCCGGCAACCTGTCGGCGGCAGTCGACGTGTCGGCACCGGATACCCAGGCACCCGATAGCCCCACCGGTCTGGTCCTGGCTGGCGACGGCAGCAGCCTGAGCGGCAGCGGCGAGCCGGGTGCGCAGGTGACCGTGACCGGCACTGGCGGCACAGTACTGGGCACCGCAACGGTCCAGCCCGATGGCTCCTTCCAGGTGGCCATCGACCCGCCACAGCTCAATGGCCAGACGCTGTCTGTCACTCAGGCGGACAACAGCGGCAACGGCTCGCCCGCTGGCACCGTGACCGCACCTGACTTCGAGGCACCGCTGCCGGCGCAAGGGCTGGGCCTTGATCCTACCGGCACACTGCTCAGCGGGCAGGGCGAGGCAGGCAGCACGGTAGAGGTACGTGATGCCGCAGGCAACCTGCTAGGCACCATCCCGGTGAATGCAGACGGTACGTTCGAAGTGGCACTCTCCCCGGCCCAGACCAACGGTGAAGTGCTGTCGGTGGTGCTGATCGATGGCGGCGGCAATGCCTCGCCGTCGGCCACTTTCACCGCTGACGACAGTACCGCGCCAGCTGCGCCTGCCGGCCTCACGATCACCCCGGGCGGCAGTGCCATCCAGGGTACCGGTGAAGCTGGCTCCACGGTGGAAGTGAAGCTTGCCGACGGCACGTTGGTAGGCACCGTCGTCGTGCCCGCAGGCGGCAGCTTCACGGTCCCACTATCGCCCGCCCAGTTGGACGGCCAGGCCCTGGATGTGACGCTGACCGATGCGGCCGGCAACATTTCGCAGCCCAGCCAGATCCTTGCGCCTGACATCACGCCACCGGCACTGCCCACCGACGTTGCAGTCAGCAGCGATGGCACGGCTGTGACCGGTAACGCACCTGGCGCCAGTTCGGTGACCGTGAGCGATGGGGCCGGCAATGTGATCACTGTTGCGGTCAACCCGGATGGCAGTTTCAGCGTGCCGCTGGATACACCACAGAACAACGGCCAGACCGTAACCGTGGTAGTGACCGACGCAGCCGGCAACGACTCGGCACCGGTCTCTGTCACCGCGCCGGACACGACCAACCCAGAACCGGCGACCGGGCTTACCGTAAGCCCGGATGGCAGCACGGTCGGCGGCACAGCCGAGCCTGGCAGCACAGTGGAAATCCGCAACCCGGATGACACCGTGCGCGGCACTGTAACTGCAGGGCCGGACGGCACCTTCGTGATCCCGGTCGCCCCACCGCTGGCATCAGGTGAAACCGTCGAAGTGGTGGTGATCGACCCTGCCGGTAACGAATCGCCTGAAATACCACTGGCTGGCCCGACCGGTACCGAAGTGGCCACGCCTTCAGCCCTTGCCATCAGCGCCGACGGTTTCCTGCTGACCGGCCAGGGTACGGTCGGCTCGCTGATTACCGTAACCTCCGGGGGCACCACGCTGGGCAGCGCCACGGTCGGCAGCGACGGCACCTTCCGTGTGTTCTTCCAGAACGCCCAGCTCAACGCCCAGATCTTGCAGGTCAGTGCCAAGGCTACCGTCGATGGCCAGCCTTCGGTGCCGGCCATTATCGTGGCCAATGACACCACGGCACCGGACGTGCCGACTCAGGTAAACCTCAACGCCACCGGCAGTACGCTGACCGGCCAAGGCGAGGTGGGTGCAACTGTGCGCGTGACAGACCTACAAGGCACCTTGCTGGGGACTGCAACCGTCGACAGCAATGGCCTGTTCAGCGTCAGCTTCTCGCCGGCCGTGGCCAATGGGCAGAACCTGATCGTCACCCAGGCTGATGCTGCAGGTAACGTTTCGCTCGCGGCCACCCTGCAAGCGCCTGACCTGCAGGCACCGCTGGCGGCCAGTAACCTCAGCCTCAATAGCGCAGCCACCGTGCTCAGCGGCCAGGGCGAAGCCGGTGCCAGCGTCACCGTGCGCGACGCCAGCGGCGCCATCCTGGCCACCGGCACCGTCAACCAGAGCGGCCAGTTCCAGATCACCCTGCCCAGCGCGCAGGTGACCGGTAGCCCGCTACAGGTCACCCTCAGTGATGCCGCGGGCAATGTGTCCGGCCCGGCCAGCCTGGCCACGCCAGACCACACGCCGCCAGCGGCCATCAGTAACCCGGTGCTGAGCCAGGACGGCCGGCAGCTTTCCGGCAGCGGTGAAGCGGGCGCCACGGTACAGGTACGCAACGCCGCCGGTGCCTTGCTCGGCTCCGCCACGGTGGGCGCTGACGGTCGCTTCACGGTGACATTCGACACGCCGCAAACCAACGGCCAGGTCATCGGCGTGACGCAAGTGGATGCCGCCAGCAACACCTCGCCGGCAATCAATGTGACAACCCCGGACCTGACCCCACCCGCGCCGCTGACCAACGTGGTGCTGAACAACAACGGCCTGACCCTGACCGGCCTGGGCGAAGCCGGTGCCAGGGTCACCGTTCACGGCCAGGACGGGACCATCATCGGCACCGGCCTGGTGGCGGCCAATGGCAGCTTTACCCTCACCCTGAACAGCGCCCAGCTCAACGCCCAGCACCTGAGCGTTACGCAGACCGACGCGGGCAACAACACCTCCACCGCCGTGGCGGTCACCGCGCCGGACTTCACCCCGCCTACGGCACCGACAGCACTCGCGCTGTCCGGTACCGGGCTGCAACTGACCGGTAACGCCGAAGCCGGCAGCACCGTGACCGTGCGCGATGCCAGCGGCAACGTGCTGGGCACAGCGGTAGCCGGCAGCAACGGCACCTTCCAGGTCACCCTGAACAGTGCCCAGACCAATGGCCAGATGCTGCAGGTGACCGCCACCGACGCAGCCGGCAACGTGTCGCCGGCCGCACCTTATACTGCAGCCGACACCACGCCGCCGGCCGCCGTGACCAACCTGGCTGTCTCCGCCAATGGCGCCACCCTGACAGGCGATGGCGAAGCAGGCGCAACCGTGACCGTACGGGCGCCGGACGGTACCGTGCTGGGCAACGCTACAGTGGCCGCCGACGGTCACTTCAGCGTATCCCTGTCGCCGGCAGCGATTACGGGTGAAAGCCTGAGCGTGGTCCAGGCCGATGCCGCACAGAACGTCTCCCCTGCACAGAGCGTGACGGCGCCAGGCGCGCTGGCACCGGCCACGCCGGACAACCTGATACTGGCCGCCGACGGCCTGTCGGTGACCGGCACCGCCGAGGCGGGTAGCACAATCAAAGTGTACGGCACCAACGGCGTATTGCTGGGCAGCAGCCCGGTCGCCAACGACGGCACGTTCACTGTCAATCTCGGCAGTGCGCAGGCCAATGGCGAAGTGCTGCAGGTCAGCGCAACGGGCCCCGATGGCAGCGTATCGCTACCCGCTACCCTGCAGGCACCCGACACCACGGCACCGCAACCACTGACCAACCTGGCGTTGTCCAGCGACGGCCTGGTACTCAGTGGCCGCGGTGAAGCAGGTGCCACCGTTACCGTGATTGGCGAAGGCGGTATCGACCTGGGCACTGCCGTGGTCGATGCCAATGGCAACTTCAATGTCAACCTGAACAGCGCGCAGATTAACGGCGAACAGCTCAGCGCCAGCCAGTCCGATGTGGCCGGCAACGAGTCCAACAGCGTCAGCCTGACAGCCCCTGACCGCGTCGCGCCGGATGCTGCCGGCAACCTGGCCTTCGCCGGGGGTGGCAGCTTGTTGAACGGTACCGGCGAAGCGGGTGCCGCCGTGCGTGTGCTCGCCGCCGATGGTTCGGTGCTGGGCAGCGCCACGGTGCGCGCCGACGGGACTTTCCAGGTCAACCTCGCATCGCCCCAGGCCAACGGCCAACAGGTGCAGGTGGTACTGACCGATGCGGCCGGCAACCAGTCTGCCGCCAGCGCCATCACCGCACCCGATACCACACCGCCAGCGGCACCCGGCGAACTGGCCGTTTCCGGTGATGGTGTCACCCTCACCGGCCGCGGCGAAGTGGGCGCGCGGGTGACCGTGACCAACCCGGCAGGCGAGGAAATCGGCAGCGCCACCGTCGATGCCAGTGGCCACTTCACCATCACGCTGAGCCCGGCACTGGGCAACGCCGAGCTGCTCAGCTTCACCCAGGCCGATGCGGCCGGTAACGTGTCGGCAGTGGCAACCCTGCAAACCCCCGACTTCACCCCGCCCGACCCACTCACCCAAGTGGTGATCAACGCCGACGGCAGTGTGGTCAGCGGCCTGGGCGAGGCCGGCGCCACGGTAATCGTCAGTAACGCGGCCGGTACCGTACTGGGCACGGGTATCGTACTGGCTGATGGCAGCTTCAGCGTCGAACTGTCACCCGCACAAATCAACAACCAGACACTGTCGGTACTGCAGGCCGATCCACCCGGCAACGTCAGCCTGCCGGTCAACGTGCAAGCGCCGGACCTCACGCCGCCAGCGGCAGCAACCGAGCTGCGGCTCAATGCGGCAGGTGACGAGTTGGGCGGTGTCGGCGAAGTGGGCGCCACCGTGCGCGTGTACGTCGGTATCACGCAGGTGGGTACCGGCACAGTGGGCGTCGACGGGACCTTCATCGTCGAGCTGGATGCAGCGCAGCTCGATGGCCAGGTGCTGCAGGTCACCCTGACCGATGCAGCCGGCAACATCTCGCCAATCAGTTCGGTCACGGCCGTGGACACAACACCACCGGCCACCGTGGTCGCCACCATCAACGACAGCGGTACCCAGGTGATCGGTACTGCCGAAGCCGGCACCCGCGTCACGGTGGTCAACAACAACGGCGACCTGCTGGGCCAGGTAACGGTGGAGCCGGACGGCACCTTCGTCCTTGACCTGAACCGCCCGCAAATCAACGGCGAAACGCTGACCATCATCGCCCAGGACGCCACTGGCAACCCGTCGGTACCGCTGGCAGTGACTGCGCCAGACCTGACGCCACCGGTGCAGCCGACCGACCTGCTGCTCAACGCAGCCGGTACGTCGATGACGGGTACGGCCGAAGCCGGCAGCACGATCACGGTGCGCGGCCCGAACAACAACATCGTGGGCACGGTGGAAGTGGGTGAGAACGGCCAGTTCACTGTGCCGATCAGCCCGGCACAGAACAACGGCCAGTTGCTGACGGTGGTGTCCACCGATGATGCCGGCAACGCTTCGGTGGCTGTCCCTTACCAGACCAACGACACCTCGCCACCCGACCTGGTGACCAACCTGGCGATCAACAACACCTTCAACGTGCTGACCGGCAAGGGCGAAGCCAATGCCACGGTCACCGTCAGCCTCGACGGAGACGTGATCGGTACCGGCGTGGTGGATGCCGCTGGCAACTTCCAGATAACGCTGGTGCCGGCGGCGGGCTCGCTCGCAACCCTGGAAGTGACACAGTCCGACGGCATCAATACGTCTGCGGTCGCGACCTACCTCACACCCTTGATCGCACCACCCGTGCCGCCCACCGACGTGACCTTGGGCAGCGACGGCCTGACCCTGACAGGCAGTGCACCCAGCGGTGTGGGCATTCGCGTGTACGACGCTGCAGGCAACCTGATCGGTACAGGGGTCGCAAGCCTGAACGGCTCCTTCACCCTGACGCTGGACGCAGCCCAGCTCAATGGCGAACACATTTCGGTGACAGCGGTGGCGCTGATAGGCGGCGAATCGCAGCCGACCTTCCTGCAAGCGGCCGACATCACGCCACCGACCAACCCGGTGGTCACCAGCCTGTCTGTCAATGGCCTGGTGCTGACCGGCACGGGTGAAGCCGGTGCCACGGTGACAGTGCGTGATGCCGGCAACAACGTGCTCGGCACGGCGGTGGTGAATGGCGGTGGCGTGTTCACCGTCAACCTGAACGCCGCGCAGCTCAACGGCCAGGTACTGGGCGTGAGCCAGGCTGACACTGCAGGCAATGTGTCCGGCAGCACAAGCTACACCGCCGCAGACCTGCAGCCACCTGCTGCCCCCACCAACGTCGCCATCAACGGCACCGGTACCGTGCTTACCGGTAGCGGTGAGGCGGGCGCTACCATTACCGTCCAAGGCCCGAACGGCCAGGTGGGTACCGGTGTGGTACAAGCCAACGGCACCTTCAGCATTACCTTGACCTCGCCACAGAACGACGGGCAACTGCTGGTGGTACGCCAGGCCGATGCTGCCGGCAACCTGTCCGCCAGCACCAGCCTGACTGCGCCGGACACCACCCCGCCAGCCGCCCCGCTGGCCACCATCAACGCCAACGGCACCTCGGTCAGTGGTGCTGGCCAGGTCGGCAGCACGGTCACCGTGCGCAACAGCGCCGGTACCGTACTGGGTACCGCAACGGTGGGCAGCAACGGCCTGTTCGTGGTCAGCCTGACTGCGGCGCAGATCGACAACCAGGCGCTCAGCGTCACCCTCACCGACAGCGCCGGTAACGTGTCCACAGGCACTGCACTGACCGCACCGGACCTGACCCCGCCTGCGGCTGCCGGCAACCTGCTGTTCAGTGCCGACGGCAGTACCCTCACCGGTACTGGCGAAGTGGGTGCCACCGTCACCGTACGCAGCGCCGGCGGGACCGTGCTGCAGACCGCGACGGTGCAGGCGGACGGCACCTTCACCGTGACCCTGAGCCCGCCTCAGGACAACGGCCAGATCCTTTCGGTGACCCTCAGCGACCCGCGCGGCAACGTGTCGGGCAACGTCAACGTCACTGCACCGGATGTGGATGCCAACGCGCCGGTCATCGCCAGCGACAACCTGGCCACGGCCACGGTCAACCTGGCAGCGGTCAGCGCCACGAAGACCTACACCGACAGCTTCACCACGCTACTGTCGGGGTTCTCCAAGACCTACACCTGGACGGTGGCAGCAGGCACCACGGCCGACCCTACCCTCACACTGACCACCAACAGCGTGCTGGCATTGCTCAATAACACCAGCTTCACCCTGCAGGTGAAAGACGCCAGCGGCACCTGGGTGACCATCGCCACCGGTAACACTCAGGGCCTGCTCGACCTGATCGTGTTGCCAATCGGCTTGCAGGTGGACATCGGCGTGCTGCAAGCCGGTGATTACCGACTGACCGTGGGCAGTGGCGGCATTGGCCTGATCACCGAAGTGAGCACCACGCTGGACATCGTCTCCACCAGCCTGACCCAATTCACCGGCACCGGCATTGCCACCTCTGGCAACGTCATTACCGACGTGGGTACCGATGGCGCAGTGGATGCTCGTGGCCCGGACAGCGCCGCCGTGCTGCAAGTGCTCAAAGACGGCAGCTACGTCTCGGCCGGGACCGCCACGACGGTTCAGGGCCAGTACGGCACCCTGGTCATCCGTGCGGACGGCAGCTACACCTACACGCCGAACGGCAGCCCGAACAGTGTCGGCAAGGTGGACGTGTTCAGCTACCAACTGGTGCACCCTAACGGCCTGTCCGATGCCGCCAACCTGTACGTGCGCATCGACAGCCCGCAAGCCACGGAGGTCTGGAGCGACACCAACTACGGTGCACCGGCCACGGTGGTCGACGCAGTCAACGACGTAGGTACCAGCCAGGTCACCCTGGACAACCGCGTGGACACCAGCAGCAGTACGCTGGGCTCGCTGAACCTGCCAGTGATCGGTACCCGCCAGGCCACCTACACCACCACGGTTGCCGCCAATACCACGGCCGACCTGCAGGTGGTGGTCAACTCCACCAACCTGTTGAGCCTGCTCAACGGCACCACCATCGAGCTGCTCAAGCTCAACCCGGCCACCGGCCAGTACGTGCTGGTGCAGTCGGTGCCAGGTGGTTCGCTGGTCAGCATCCTGGGCGGCGGCGCCGGGTATACCTTCGAGAACCAGGGCGCCGGTACCTACCACGTACGTGTCACCGCCGGCGGCATTGGCTTGCTCAGCTCCATCACCACCAGCCTGAACACCACCACAACGTACCTGACCGAGTTCGTGGTCAGTGGCGCGACAGCCGCCACCGGCAACCTGCTGGCTGACGACAACGTCGGTTCGGCCCTGACCGTGCTGAGCGTGCTGACAGCGGCCAACACCTACACCATCCCGGGCTACAACGGGGTAAGCGTGGCCGGCACCTACGGCACGTTGCTGGTGCATGCCGACGGCAGCTACACCTACACCCTCAACGCAGGGCTCACCTCGGCGGTGGTAGGCCAGCACGACACCTTCACCTACGAGCTAAGCCACCCGAACGGCACGACCGACACCGCAACCCTCACCATCAACGTGGACAGCGCCGCCGGCCTCACCGCCACCACATCGCTGCTGGCCGATACTGGCGACGAGTCCGCGGCACTCGCCAGCCTGGCAGCGGCCACCGATGTGATCGCCGGCACTGACGGCAACGACCACCTCGATGGCAGCCAGGGTGGCCACATCACCCTGCAGGGTGGTGCGGGTGACGACACACTGGTGGTGGTCGACCAGAACTTCGCCAGCGTCGACGGTGGCTCGGGAACCGACACCCTGCTGTGGGGCGGCGGTGATGCCAGCATTGACCTGGGCAACCTGGCCGGGCGCGTACACGACATCGAAATCCTCGACCTCAACGACACCAGTTCGGTGGCGCTCACCCTCAACCTGGCGGATGTGGTGGCCATCACCGAAACCGGTACCGACACACTGATCATCAAGGGGGACGACAAAGACTCGGTTCACATGACGGACAACTGGACGCTGGTCGGGAACCAAACTGCCGACGGCATCGACTATAACCAGTACACGGCCCAGGAGGATCCAAGCCATCACCTGTGGGTACAGAACGGTATCCATGTGGTTTGAGGCCGCTGTAAACCCGTCGGGTGAATACCCGGCGGCATGGACGACCAGCAGTAAGGGAATTATGTGAAGCGAAGCAGTCCGCTGTCACCGCTGTTGCTGGGAGCCTTCGGGCTCCTGGCCCTGAACTTCCACCCGGTTGCCCAGGCAGCCGATGATATAGACCCCCACCTGCGCCAGATCGGGCCGTCGCTGCTACGCGATGCGCCCGAAGCGGTGCCCGCCCGGCCCCCCATCGGCATGGCCCCGGTCGCCAGTGGCGAACGGCTGAGCCTTACCGACGCGGTGCTGCAGGCAGCGCAATGGCACCCGAGCATCGCTGAGGCCATCGGCAACCTTTACAAGCAGGGCGAAGGCATCAACGTCGCCCGTGCGGGGTATTACCCACAGATTTCCGGCGGTATCCGCACCGGTTATGACACCGGCTATGGCGGCGACCGCAATAGCCAGGCCCTGAACCTGTCGCTCAAGCAAATGCTCTATGACTTCGGCAAGGTCGACAGCGCCGTCAACGCGGCCCAGGCTGCCGCCGCCCGGGCCCAGGCCAATATCCTGCTGGTGGTCGACGACCTGGCCCGCGACACAGCCTATGCCTGGATCGAAACCCGCCGCTACGAGCAACTGATGACGATTGCCCGCGACCAGATTCGCGGCGTGGGCGACATTGCCGGCATGGCGCGCCAGCGCAGCGACATGGGCGCCAGCACCCGTTCCGACGTGGTACAGGCCGAGTCCCGCGTGGAAAGCGCCCGTGCCACCCTGGAGGAGTACCAGTCGCAGTACGAGCGCTGGCGCTCGACCCTGGCGGCGCTGATGGGCCGCGTTACCCCACCGGCACTGGCCGAAGGCTCACCCGCCGAGCTGAACCAGGCCTGCAAGCGCCCTGCACAGGGTGATGACCGCCTGCCAGCCGTGCTGATGGCCCTGGCCCAGCGCGCACAGGGCCAGGCCGAGCTGGCCCAGGCAAAGGCGGAGGCCTACCCTACCCTGTCGTTGCAACCGCAGGTCAATCATTACCTGGACGACGACTACAACCGCGATAACGCACGGCTGGACCGCACCCAGGCGGGCATCTACCTGAACGTCGAAGTCCCCATCTACCAAGGGGGCTCCATCAGCGCCCGTACCCGCGCTGCCGGCCACGCGCTGACCGCCGCCGATTCCGCCGAAGACGCCGCACGCCTGCAGGCGCGTCGGGGCCTGGCCGAGGCCAAGGCGCAAACCTCCGGGCTGGGCCGCAGGCTGACCTCGCTGGAAGCACGCCAGGTCAGCATTCAGGAGGCACGCATGCTCTACGGGCGTCAGTACCTGGACCTGGGCACACGGCCACTGCTCGACCTGCTCAACGCCGAGCAGGAGATCTACCAGTCACGCTTCGAACTTGCCGGCACCCGCTCCGATCTGCTGCGCCTGGATGTCGACTGCCTGTACAACACCGGCGCCCTGCGCACGGCCTTTGGCCTTGAGGGGCGCAACCTGCAAGGTGTGGAGATCCAGCCATGAGTGATTCGATCGATGTGACCCTGCCCAACCAGGCGCCCGCGCCGGAGCAGGCCGCCGCCCACCGGCCAGACCTGGGCCCCTGGCTTGAGGTGATGTTGCAGGTGGCACACCACTACCGCCTGGACGTATCACCCCAGCGTATTCGCCTGGCCGCTGCGGAGGATGCCCGCCCGTTGAATGAAATCCTCCGCCACATGGCACGTCAGGCGGGGCTGGCATTGCGCTTCGTGCACTTCGATGCCAAGGGCCTGCGGCAATGGCGCACGCCGCTGGTGCTGGAGCTGGACGATGGGCAGCTGGCGGTGGTCGAGTCGGTGACCGAAGAGGACGACCTGGCAGTGGTGTTCGCCGGTGACCAGGGCCTGACTTCGCGTCTGCCCCGCGACACCCTGAAAGGCCGTATCAACCGCGTGGCCCTGCTGCGCCCGGCCCGGCCACTGCGCGATGTGCGCACCGACGACTACACCGCGCCTTACGACCGCCACTGGTTCGCCCGCATCGTACTACGCGACCTGCGTCCCTATGGGCAGGTGATGGTCGCGTCACTGGTGGCCAACGTGCTGGCGCTGGCCGGCGTGCTGTTCTCGATGCAGGTGTACGACCGAGTGATACCGGCTGAATCCCTGCCCACCCTCTACGTCCTGTTTGGCGGTGTGGTGTTGGCACTGGTGTTCGACTTCAGCATGCGCCTGCTGCGGCTAAAGGTGACCGATCTGCTCGGCAAGCGCGCCGACCTGCGGGTGAGCGACCTGGTCTACGGCCATGCCCTGCGCCTGCGCAACTCGGTGCGGCCGAAGTCCACCGGCTCGTTCATCTCGCAGTTGCGCGAGCTGGAGTCGATCCGCGACCTGATCACGTCCAGCACCGCCACGGTGCTGGCCGACCTGCCGTTCTTCCTGCTGTTCCTGTTCGTGTTCTGGCTGATCGGCGGCGTACTGGTGTTCATCCCGCTGGTCGCGCTGCTGGCCATGGTGTTACCCGGGTTGCTTGCACAACGGCGCCTGGCACGGTTGGCCAATGCCTCGATGCGTGAGTCGGCACTGCGCAACGCCATGCTGGTGGAAAGTATCCAAGGCTTGGACGAGATCAAGGCACTGCAGGCGGAGGCACGCTTCGAACGGCAGTGGAACCAGTACAACGCGGCCTGCGCGCACACCAACCTGCGCCTGCGCACCCTCACCAACGGCCTGGTGACCTGGACGCAGAACGTGCAGGGTGCCGTGTTTGCCGTGGTCATCGTGATCGGCGCACCCATGGTCATCGCCGGCGACCTCACCACGGGTAGCCTGGTGGCGGCATCCATGCTTTCGTCGCGGATGATGGCACCGCTCGCCCAGCTGACCCATGTGCTGACCCGCTGGCAGCAGGCCAAGGTAGCGCTGCAAGGCCTGGACAAGCTGATGCAGTCGCCAGTCGACCACCCCGAAGGCGAAGCCCGCGTGCACCTGCCAGCCATTCACGGCGAGTACCGCCTGCGCCAGGCCAACTTCCGCTACAGCGAAGACTACCCGCCAGTGCTGAACATTGGCCGGCTGGACATCCAGCCGGGCGAGCGCATTGCCGTGCTGGGCCGCAACGGCGCCGGCAAATCAACCTTGCTGCAGGCGCTGGGTGGGGCCATGGACCTGGTACAGGGCGAGATCAGCCTGGACGGTATCGCCATGGCCCACCTCGACCCTGCTGACCTGCGCCGTGACGTCGGCCTGCTGCCGCAGTACGCGAGGCTGTTCCACGGCACCCTGCGGGAAAACCTCACCCTCGGCGCCGGCCAGGCCAGCGACCAGGAACTGGTGGCCGCGCTGGCCGCCACTGGCGCACTGGACTTCGTCCGCCGCCTGCCCAAGGGCATGGACCACTTGATCCTCGAAGGAGGCCTGGGCTTGTCTGGCGGCCAGCGCCAAGCCCTGGTGCTGTCGCGCCTGCTGGTACGCCAGCCGCAGGTGCTGCTGCTGGACGAGCCGACCGCGTCGCTGGACGACATGACCGAGCGCAAGCTGCTGGATAACCTGGAGCGCTTCTGTCAGGGCCGTACACTGGTGATCGCAACCCACCGACTGAGTGTTCTTCAGCGGGTCGACCGCATCCTGGTGCTGGACGCCGGGCGCATCGTCATCGATGACGCGCGCGATGCCGCCCTGGCCAAACTGCAAGGAGCCCAGGCATGAGCAACCATGAACTCCCGGCCTCCTACCTGGACGGGCAGGACGACCAGGCGGTATTCCGCGCCGGCCGCATCATCACCCTCTGCGCGCTGATGCTGGCGGCGTTCCTGGCCTGGGCCGCCTGGTTCGAGGTGACCGAGGTATCCACCGGCACAGGCAAGGTCATTCCAAGTTCGCGAGAGCAGGTCATCCAATCGTTCGAGGGCGGTATCGTCGCGCAGATGAGCGTGGCCGAAGGCGACCTGGTCGAGCGCGGCCAGGTACTGGCCCAGCTCGACCCGACCAAGACGGCTTCCAGCGTGGGTGAAAGCGAGGCCAAGTACCGGGCTGCCAAAGCCAGTCAGGCTCGCCTGCAGGCAGAGGTGACCGGCAAGCCCCTGACCTTCCCGGCGAGCCTGCGCGACTCTCCTGACCTGATCGATGCCGAAACCGCGTTGTACCAGACCCGCCGCCGCGGCCTGGAACAGACCCTGGCGGGTATTCAGGACTCGTTGCAGCTGGTGCGCAGCGAGCTGAAGATCACCGAGAACCTGGCAAAGATGGGTGCCTCCAGCCGGGTTGAAGTGATCCGCCTGAACCGCCAGCGTTCCGAGCTGGAACTCAAAGCCAACGAGGCGCGCTCAGACTATCTGGTGCGCGCCCGGGAAGAACTGGCCAAGGCCAGCGCCGAAGCGGACGCCCTGTCGGAAGTGATCCGCGGACGCAGCGACTCGCTCACCCGCCTGACCCTGCGCTCGCCGGTGCGCGGCATCGTAAAGGACATCGAGGTCAACACCCTGGGTGGCGTGGTGCAGCCCGGTGGCCAGGTGATGAAGATCGTGCCGATGGACGAACGCCTGCTGATCGAAACCCGCATCGCGCCACGGGACATCGCCTTCATTCACCCCGACCAGGCGGCCAAGGTCAAGATCAGTGCCTATGACTACTCGGTCTATGGCGGGCTGGACGGCAAGGTGGTGGGCATTTCGCCGGACACCCTGCAGGACGAGGTCAAACCGGAAATCTACTACTACCGCGTGTTCATCCGCACCGAACAGGACAGCTTGCAAAACAAGGCCGGCAAGCGTTTTGCGATCGTGCCAGGGATGATTGCCACGGTGGATATCCGAACGGGCGAGAAAACCATCCTCGATTACCTGATCAAGCCGCTGAACCGGGCCAAGGAGGCCCTGCGTGAACGCTGATCCAGGCGTTTAAACACCTCCCCCTGTGGGCGTGGACATGCCCGCGAACACCGGCGAAAGCCGGTGCCATGTACCGCGTCGCACGCTTCGCGGGCATGCCCGCTCCCACAAGTCCACCCTAGCACTCTTGGGTAGTGGGCATCTCGCCGGACACCCTGGCCAGAAACCATCCTGGGTTACCTGTTCAAGCCGCTGAACCGAGCATTTACACACATCCCTGTGGGAGCGGGCATGCCCGCGAACACCGGCGAAGCCGGTGCCATGTACCGCGTGGCATGCCCGCTTCCACAAGGGTCCCTAGCCCTCCTGGGTTCTGTGCAAAATGCCTAAAGCCCAACCCAAACAGGCCGATAACCGGTTATCCCCTGCTCCTCACCGAAGGTCACCATGGCCACGCAAAATGCCCGCGCGGATTCGCTATCCCTGCTGCTGTTCACCCTGCGCAGCGGCAAGCTGATGGCAATCAACCTGCTCAAGGTCAGCGAGATCATCCCCTGCCCGCCGCTGACCAAGCTGCCCGAGTCACACCCCCACGTAAAAGGTGTGGCAACCCTGCGGGGCCACTCGCTGTCGGTCATCGACTTGTCTCGCGCCATTGGCGAACAGCCACTGGTCGACCCGCAGGGTGGCTGCCTGATCGTTACAGAGATCAGCCGCTCGCGCCAAGGCCTGCATGTACAGGCAGTCAGCCGCATCGTGCATTGCCTGAGCACCGACATCAAACCGCCGCCCTACGCCTCGGGCACCCGCTCGTTCATCACCGGTGTGACGCGCGTGGACAACACCCTGGTGCAGGTGCTGGACATCGAAAAAGTCATACACGCCATCGCCCCGCCCGTCGCCGAACCAGTGCACGGCACCTTGAACGAAGAAGACGCCAGCCTGCTGGCCGCCGCCAACATCCTGGTGGTGGACGACAGCCAGGTGGCCCTGCAGCAGTCAGTGCACACCCTGCGCAACCTCGGTATCGAATGCCACACCGCGCGCAGCGCCAAAGACGCCATCAACGTGCTGCTGGAGCTGCAAGGCACCGCGCAGGAGATCAACATCATCGTCTCCGACATCGAAATGAGCGAAATGGACGGCTACGCCTTCACCCGCACACTGCGTGAAACCCCCGACTTCCAGCACCTGTATGTGCTGCTGCACACCTCGCTGGACAGTGCCATGAGCAGTGAAAAGGCGACCCAGGCCGGGGCCAATGCCATCCTTACCAAGTTCTCCTCGCCAGAGCTGACCGATTGTCTGGTGGTGGCTGCGCGTACCGTGGTGTTCGCCGAGCACTGATATATTCAGCGACAAACTCCCCGGCTTGCCGCCGGGGGTGACTCGGGCATAATTCGCGCCCCTCGCAAGAAAATTGCCGGAATCGCGTATGAAGCTTCTCAGCTCTATCTTGATCAGCTGCGCCCTCTTCAGCGGTATTGCCCAGGCCTCCAGTAGCCAGGCCTGGAACGAGCAACGCCAGCAGATGCTCAAGGCTTGCCTGACCGCCAGCCAGTTCAAGGACGCCCATGCCCGCGGCAAGCCCGCCGAGTTTGATGACCAGGTCGGCATGAGTGCCCTGCTGATCGAAGGCGTCTACCCACAGAAGCACATGCAGCAGCGCACCGGCACCGAACTGTGCCTGTACGACCGCCAGCACCAGCGTGCTTTCGTCAGTGAATGGAGCCCGGAGGCCAAGTGACCGACCGCTTACGTTTCGGCTGTACCGGCTGCGGCAAATGCTGCACCGGCCACCATGTGCCACTGACGCTGGCCGAAGCGCGTCGCTGGGCGGACGATGCCGGCCAGGTGGTGGTACTGATCGAGGCCTTCGTCGTGGACGGCCCCGGCATGCCGCTGGAGCAGCGTGACCATGTGCTGCGACGCTCCCATCCAGTGCATTGCGGCAAGGGCGAGGCACGCGTCTCGGTGACCTTTGCTGCATTCAACCCCGGACGTTGCCGTAACCTCGACGCCAACGACCTCTGCACCATCTATGAGCAGCGCCCGCTGGTGTGTCGCATCTATCCGGTAGAAATCAACCCGCATATCCCGCTGCGGCCAGACAGCAAAGACTGCCCGCCTGAGGCTTGGCAACAGGGGCCGGAGCTGATTCATGGCGCGCAACTGGTCGATGTGGAACTGCAGGCACTGGTACAGGCTTCGCGCCAGGCCGACCGCGATGACATTGCCGCCAAGGTGGCGGTGTGCCAGGCATTGGGCATGACGACCAGTGCGCTCAAGGGGAATGGGTTTACCGCCTACTTGCCGGATATGGGGGCCTTTGCTGCGGCGCTGGCACAGGTACAGGGGAATGAAGGGGCGCAGTGGACCTTGCATGTGCAGGATGAAGCGCTGACGGCAAGCTTGCAGGCACTGGGTTTGCGCACAACCCATCAAACCCCGGTTTATTACGCCTTTATCGGTTTCTAGCCTGACCATTTTGCCCAAGGCGGCACCCTGTGCAGGTGCTCTAGCACGGGACTTTCGCCGAAAGTCCTATTGATTTTTGCAAGGATCGTTACCTTTTGCGCAACAGTGCTTATCGCACTTCGCTCTGTTTCGAGTGCACTGAAAGGACTAACTTTACCCCTGTCCTCATTAGCACTTGCACCGCAAGAAGGTAGTTTCAAATGTCCAACAGTATGGGTATTGCCAGCGTCTTCGTCCTGTCTTCCCTGTTGTTGTCGCCCCTGGCCATGGCCGAAGAATCCCCGGCTTTCGTTACCCGTAATGCAGCGTTCGCGGCGGTCCATCAAGAGGCCCGTGAGGCTGTTGCCGCAAACAAGGCAGATACCGCAAAAGACGCGAAACAGACAGCTTCCAAAGTGACCGTCGATGCCAATGCCGACAGCTGATCAAACGCTGTCGCTGTTCCTTCTTTCCCTTGGCTACGCCATGGGCACCTCCGGTGCCGATATGTTAGCCTTTTAAAGCCGCTGCCGATCAGCGGCTTTTTTTATGTGCTTTAACACTCAGCCCGGCTGTAACGTGTACCTATAAAAAAGACGCACATTCAAATATAAAAACTGCCCCACCGTCAGACCAAAGGAGCTAGTACCGGTGCCTTCCGCGTTTCGTTTTACCCCGCTTTTCATTGCGTTGACTGCAACGATCCCTTTCGCCGCCCAGGCAGATGAAGACAAGGCTGATGGCTTCATCGAAGGTTCGTCCTTCAACCTGCATTTTCGTAATGCCTACTTCAACCGCGACAACCACAACGCCGGCGTGCGCGACACCCGCGAGTGGGGCCAAGGCGCGGTAGCGCGTTTCGAGTCGGGCTACACCCCAGGTGTGGTCGGCTTTGGCCTGGATGCACATGCCATGCTGGGCCTGAAGCTCGACGGCGGTGGCGGCCATGCCGGCACCAGCATCCTGCCCGAACACATCAAGGACGACGGCGAACTGGGCGCTGCCCCGCATTCGTTCTCCACTGCCGGTGCTGCGGTCAAGCTCAAGGCCTTCGACACCGAACTGAAAGCCGGTGACCTGTTCCTCACCAACCCGGTGATCGCCGGCGGTGAAACGCGCATGCTGCCGCAAACTTTCCGCGGTGTAAGCCTGACCAACACCAGCATTGATGGCCTGTTGCTCGAAGGCGGCCAGGTCAGCTTCACCCACCCGTACAACCAGAGCGGCCACCGCCGCATCGACACCTACTACGGGTCACTGGACGAGCACGACAAGAGCAAGCACCTGAACTGGGCCGGCGCGTCGTGGAGCGGTACCGAGCACATCACCGCCAACCTGTACGCCGCCGAGCTGAAGGACATCTGGAACCAGTACTACGCGGACTTCGACTACACCTATGTGGTCAATGACCTGGTCAGCCTGAACCCGGGCGTGCACTTCTATCACACCCAGGACACCGGCCAGGCCCTGCTAGGCAAGATCGACAACAACACCTACAGCGTGCACTTCACCGTCAACGCAGGCTTCCACAGCGTCACCGCCGCCTACCAGCGAGTGAACGGCAACACGCCATTCGACTACATCAACCTGGGCGACAGCGTGTACCTGGACAACTCGCGCATGTACTCGGACTTCAACGCGCCGAACGAGCGTTCGTGGAAACTGCAGTACGGCTATGACTTCGCCGGTGTCGGCGTGCCTGGTTTGTCTACCTCGCTGTCCTACTCGCGCGGCGAGGCTGACCTGACCAAGGCCACTCAGGACACCACTCACTACGACTACTACCGTGAAGATGGCAAGAACGCCATGCACTGGGAACGCGACCTGGACGTGAAATACGTGTTCCAGGAAGGTGACCTCAAGGACCTGTCGGTGCTGGTGCGTTATGCCACCCACCGCGGCAGCCAGGGTTATGCGTCGATCGACAGCAACAGCGACAACGATGAAGTGCGGGTCATCGTCGACTACCCACTGAACGTGTTCTGATCTTTTGCTGCCAGTGTAGGAGCGGGTTCACCCGCGAAGAAGGCTTCGCCGATGTTCGCGGGTAAATCCGCTCCTACAGGGGCACACGGCAACTCGAAAAGAACAGTACACCGTGCTTCCGTCGGACAAATCTTGTCCGACAATCCCTGCTTCCCTAGAATACCGCCGCCGCGAATGGCCCTGCCCACGCAGTAGCGAGCATGCCCACCCAATCCCCGCGTTTCGCAATCTACAGGTCGCACCCCGAGCTGATCCTCAATCTGGGCAGTTGCCTTGCCGTGCTCGCCATCGTGGCCATCGTCAGCTACCTGCTTGCCCGCGAGCGCGAGAGTGTCGAGCAGTCGGCGGTGCGCTCCTCGAACAACATCGTCCAGCTGATTGAAAGCGACATTCTGCGCAACGTCGAACTCTACGACCAATCACTGCAAGGCCTGATCTGGGCCGTCGGGCGCAAGGAACTGCCGGAAGTCCCCGGCCCGATACGCCAGCGCCTGCTGTTCAATGAAGCCTTCGTCGACCGCAAGCGCGGTGACGTGCTGTGGCTGGACAAGCAAGGCAATGTCGTCGGCGACTCCACCAGCAGCGTGCCGCGCAAGGCCAACTTCGGCGACACCGGGGTGTTCAAGGCCCACCAGCACAATGCCAATCTCGGCTTGCTGGTGGGCCCCCCGTTCAAGGCCAAGCTTGGCGACCTGGACTGGTGTATCAGTTTCAGCCGACGTATCTCCGGCCCCAATGGCGAGTTCGCCGGGTTGGCAGCGGGTGCGCTGCGCCTGTCGTACTTCAATGAGTTGTTCCAGCGCCTGGACATTGGCCACGAAAGCAGCATCAACCTGTTCAATACCGATGGGCAGTTGCTCGTCCGCCAGCCCTACCGCGGGCAGGACCCACTGATTGGCACCTACTACACCGAACGGCCCAATTTCAAACGCATCCTCAGTGAACAGAGCGGTAGCTTCACCGCCCGCTCCCACAGCAGCGGCAAGCCGCGCATATTCACCTTCGCCCGGGTCGCGCAATTGCCCCTGATCGTGCTGGTGGCGCACTCGGCCGACGAGGTTTTCGAGTCCTGGCGCCGCACCGCCATTCTGGTCAGCGTCGCCACCGGCGGTCTGTGCGTGGGCATTCTGTGGCTGACGTTGCTGCTCGGCCGCGAACTGCGCCGCCGCCACGAAGCCGAAGAAAACCTGGCGATGCTCGCTTCCACCGATAGCCTGACTGGCCTGGCTAACCGCCGCAGGCTGGACCATGTGCTTCGCCAGGAATGGGCCCGCGCCCAACGCAGCCGTAAGCCGCTGGCGATACTGATGGTGGACGTGGACCACTTCAAGGCATTCAACCAGCGCCATGGCCATGCCGGTGGCGACCATGCCTTGCGCGAAGTGGCGAAGGCCATCGAGGCCTGCATTCGTCGCCCCGCAGACCTGGCTGCGCGCTATGGTGGGGAGGAGTTTCAGGTAGTGCTGCCAGAAACCGATCTGGCCGGGGCCCAGCTACTGGCTGAACGCATCCGCGCCAGCGTCGAGGCGCTGGCGCCGTTTGCGGATGATGCCCACGCAGTGACCGTGAGCATCGGTATCGGTCTGTCCGGCACCCAGCATGACCTTGGCAGGGTGCTGGGTGCTGCGGACGAAGCGCTCTACCGCGCCAAGGCCAATGGCCGAAATCGGGTAGAGGGCCCGCTCGATTAGGAGCGGGCGCGGGCAGCGTTGCGCAGGGCCTTGACCTGGTCATGGTTGCGCTGCACGCCTTGCAGCTGCTTTTCCACCAGGCTGTAGGTCATGTCGCTGGCAGTGCGGCCCAGTTTCACCAGCTTTTCGCGGGCTTCCTTGTAGGCCTTGAGGGCGTGGTCCTCGCCACGCTCCACCTCGTTCAGCACGGCTTCTTCGTCCTTGCCGGTGACCATCGACTTGAGGTTGACCCAGCCGCGGTGCAGGTCGCCACTGATGCTGGTAGAGGTTTCCGGGTCGCCGCCCAGGCGGCGTACTTCGCCCTGCAATTCACTGGCAGCGTTGGCGCACTCACCCGCACGCTGGACGAAGAACGCTTTCAGTTCGGGATTCTTAACATCATCGGCCGAGGCCTTGAAACCTTTCTCGCCATCCTTGCTGTACTCGATCAGGTCGTTGAGTACGTCGATCACGTCTTTGTTGGGGTTGCTCATGGTCGAACTCCTTGGCAGGTGATAGTCCTCTAGAGAGTTGCAGTGTTCGTGCCACGCTTTTAAAAAACGCAAAACCATTATGATTCAATAACTTATAGCTTTATTGTCGACTGCTGATTACGGCGTTCTGCATGATTGCCGCTTGGGGCTTCGTGCAGATTGCAGTATGGTCGGCGCCTTTCCACAGCCAGGTGCGCGAAGATGAAGCCGGAAACCCTCGAACTACTGGTGACCCGCAGCATGCCGTTCGGCAAGTACCAGGGAAGGATCATTGCCGACCTGCCCGGTGACTACCTGGCGTGGTTTGCGCGCAAGGGCTTCCCGGCAGGAGAACTGGGCGGGTTGCTGGCATTGATGCATGAGATCGATCACAACGGGCTGGGTGATCTACTGGTGCCGTTGCGGCAGAAGCATCGCCGTTGAAAGGCCAACGCGGGCTCTGTGGGACCAACTGTCTTGCTCAATTTCTGAAAGCTGGCGCGATCCGTGTGGGAGCGGCCTTGCGTCGCGAAAGGGCTACACAGCAGCCCCGGGATCTCAGTGTCGATGCAAATAATGCCGGGGCCGCTTCGCGGCCCTTTCGCGACACAAGGCCGCTCCCACAGAACGAGGTCTGCTCAGACACTTTTAGCAGGCGCCACGGCCAACTCCACACCCTCGCTCTTCTTGATAACCGCATACACCACCGCTGTCACCAGGCTACCCGCCACAATCGCCAGCAAATACAGCAACGCATGGTTGATCGCGTTGGGGATCAACAACACGAACAAGCCGCCATGCGGCGCCATCAGCTTGCAGCCAAAATACATCGACAATGCCCCGGTCAACGCACCACCGGCGATACTGGCCGGAATCACCCGCAACGGGTCCTTGGCGGCAAACGGAATCGCCCCCTCGGAGATGAAGCACAGCCCCAGCGCCAGCGCCGCCTTGCCCGCCTCGCGCTCGCTCTGAGCAAACTTGCGCCGGGCCAGGAAGGTGGCGATACCCAAGCCAATCGGCGGCACCATGCCGGCGGCCATGGTCGCCGCCATTGGCGCGTAGCTCGATGAGGCCAACAGCCCCACCGAGAACGCATAGGCGGCCTTGTTGATCGGCCCGCCAAGGTCGACGCACATCATGCCGCCCAGCAACAGCCCCAGCAGGATGGCATTGGTGGTGCCCATGCTGTCGAGGAAGTGCGTCAGGCCTTCGAGCATCGCCGCTACCGGCTGGCCGACCACGTAAATCATCACCAGGCCGGTGAACAGACTGGCCAGCAATGGAATGATAAGGATCGGCTTGAGCGCCTCCAGGCTGCTGGGCAAGCGCGCCCATCGGGCAATGGCCTTGGCGCTGTAACCGGCGAGGAAACCGGCGACGATGCCACCGATAAAGCCGGCCCCCAAGGTGCTGGCCAACAGGCCGCCGATCATGCCCGGGGCCAGCCCGGGGCGGTCGGCGATGGACCAGGCGATATAGCCTGCCAGTAGCGGAACCATCAGTTTGAAGGCGGCTTCACCGCCAATCTGCATCAACGCCGCCGGCAAGGTGCCCGCCTCTTTGTAGGCCTCGATACCGAACACGAACGACAGGGCAATCAGCAGACCGCCGGCCACCACCATCGGCAGCATGAACGACACACCGGTCAGCAAGTGCTTGTACACGCCGGTTTTCTCGCCCTTGGCCGGCGTGGCCGCCGCTGCAGCGTCGGCAGCGTTTTCCACCGTGGCCTGCGCCAAGGCTTTGTCCAGGGTAGCGCGGGCCTGCTTGAGGGCAATGCCGGTACCACAACGGTAAATACGTTTACCGGCGAAACGTGCAGTGGGTACTTCAATGTCGGCGGCCAGCAGCACCACATCGGCCGCAGCGATGGCGTCAGCGGACAAGGGGTTGCGCGCACCGACCGAGCCCTGGGTCTCGACGGTCAACTGGTAGCCCAGTTGCTGTGCGGCTTGCTGCAAGGCTTCTGCGGCCATGAAGGTATGGGCTACGCCGGTCGGGCATGCAGTGACGGCAACGATGCGAGCGCCAGCACTGCCAACTGCGGCGGGGGTGCCTGTCACAGCGGCCAGCAGTTCAGCGTTGGCTGCCGCTTCGTCGAGAAAGCCTTCGCGATCAGCCAGCGCCTGGGACGGCGTGCTTTGGTACAGGCGCTTGCCGACGAAGCGGGCCAGGTCCACCGGCCCGGTGCTGACCACAAGCACCCAGTCAGCCTCGGCGATCTGTGCGGCGCTCAGTTGCCGCTCGGGGTGTTCAGTATTCTGTACTTCGACGCTGGTGCTCCAGCCGCGCCGCTGGGCAGCGGCGGACAGCAAGCGTGCGCTCAGTACACTCGATACCTGGCCGTTGGGGCAGGCGGTGACTATGGCAATGTTCATCGGCAACCCTCTTGTTGTTCTGTCAGTTGCACGGCCGCTTCCAACTGCGCCAGGTGCTCGCGGTCATGGATGCCGAAGCCAACCTGGGTAACGGCCTGGGCGGCGATGGCAGTGGCCCGGGTCAGCGTCTGTGCAGGCGCCTCGGCCAGCAGCAGGCCGTGGACCATGCCGGCCACGAGCGAATCCCCCGCCCCCACCGTGCTGGCCACCCGCACCTTGGGTGGGCGGGCCTGCAGGGCCAGATCGCGACTGAACCAAGTGACGCCCTGCTCGCCCGCAGACACCACCACGTGTTCAACGCCACTGTCCAGCAGGCGCTTGGCGGCGGCGCGCTGTTGCGCCAGGTTATCCACAGCCAGGCCCAGCACTTCGCCCAGTTCTTCGGTATTGGGCTTGACCAGCCAGGGCGCGCTTTGCAAGCCGACACGCAGGGCTTCACCACTGCTGTCCAGGACTACCTTGAGGCCTTGGGCCTTCAACCGTTCGAGCAACTGGCGGAACCAGTCGGCACTGATTCCACGCGGCAGGCTACCGGCCACCACCACGGCATCGTGACCGGGGGCAATCTGTTCCAGCCTGTGCAGCAAGGCACTGCGTGCCGCCTCGTCGACCTCCGGGCCCTGCCCGTTGATGTCGGTCACGCGGCCATCGGCCTCGACCAGTTTGATATTGCTGCGGGTTTCGCCCGGCACACGGACAAAGCAGTCGATAAAACCGCGGCCGTCGATCAGCGCCTCGAAGGGCTGCAGATTGTCGGCCCCCAGGAAACCGCCCACGGTTACGCTGTGCCCCAGGTCGGCCAGTACCTGGGCAACGTTCAGCCCCTTGCCCGCGGCGTGACTGTGCTGCGCCTGGCTACGGTTGACCTGCCCTGGGCGCAGAGTGTCCAGGCCGATGGTGATATCCAGCGCAGGGTTCAGGGTGAGAGTGAGGATCTTGGCCATTCAGTAACGCTCCACCAGCGCGCGAACTGCTGCGGCGCTGTCCTGTTGCAGGGCCTCGCGCGCCAGGGCGCGGGCTGTCTGATGATCGGCCTGGCGAACCAGTGCCTTGACTTCGGCGATGCTGCGCGCGGAGACGCTGAGTTCGTCCACGTCCAGCCCCAGCAGCACGGCCACCGCCTGCGGGTCGGCCGCCAGCTCGCCACACACGCCCACCCACTTGCCGTGGGCATGGGCGGCGCGCACGGTCATGTCGATCAGGCTCAATACCGCCGGGTGCAGGCCATCGGCCTGTGCCGACAGGCTGGGATGGCCACGGTCGATGGCCAAGGTGTATTGAGTCAGGTCGTTGGTGCCGATGCTGAAGAAGTCCACCTCGCGCGCCAATTGCGCTGCCAGCAGGGCCGCTGAAGGTACCTCGACCATAATGCCCAGTTGCAGGTCGGCTACCGGGATTTCTGCACGCAGGCGCTCTACCATGGCCCGAGCCTCACGCCACTCGTGCACCTGGCCAACCATCGGGAACATGATACGCAACGGGCGCTGGTCGGCAGCCCGCAACAACGCGCGCAACTGGTCTTCCATCACTTGCGGGCGCTGCAGGGTCAAGCGCACGCCGCGCACGCCGAGGAAGGGATTTTCCTCGGCAGCGATCGGCCAGTAAGGCAACGGTTTGTCGCCGCCAACATCCAGGGTGCGCACCACCAGCGGGCGCCCATCGAGGCCATCGAGCACGCGGCGGTACTCGGCTTCCTGGGTAGCCACATCCGGCGCTTGAGGGTGGGCCATGAAAATCAGTTCGGTGCGCAGCAGGCCGACACCTTCGGCGCCCTGCTCCACCACCTTGGCGATGCCGTTGCTATCGCCGATGTTGGCAAACACCTCGACGGCATGCCCATCACGGGTGATAGCCGGCTCGAAGCGGTTGGCCCAAGCGGCCTGCAGGCGTTGCTCGCGCAGGTCACGCTCGGCCAGCGCCCGCTGCAGCTCATCCGCTGGCGGTGCGACGCTGACCATACCACGCTGGCCATCGAGCAGCAGCGCCGTACCACTCTCCAACAGCAGTATCGATGCACCCGCGCCGACCACTGCTGGTATGCCCAACGCCCGGGCGACGATGGCACTGTGGGCCGTGGCGCCGCCCTGGGCCGTGACAATGCCGGCAACCCGGTTGGGGTCCAGGCGAGCGACATCGGATGGACCGACTTCGGTCATCACCAGCACATAGGGTTGCTCGGGTTCAGTCTGCGCCTGCACACCACACAGCTGCGCCAGCACGCGGCGGCCAATATCGCGCAGGTCGGCGGCGCGCTCGGCGAGCAGCGCATCGTGCAACGCCTCTTGCTGACGGGCCGCAGCTTCGATCACGGCCATCCACGCGGCCGCAGCGCTTTCGCCCTGGGCCAGGCGCTGTTCGACATCATCGGTCAGGGCCGGGTCGGCAAGCATTTCCTGGTGGGTGACGAAAATTTCGCCAATGGCCTTGTCGCTGCGCAGGACCAAAGCCTGCAGTTCGCCGTTGACGGTAGCCAAGGCTTCGCGCAGTTTCTGCCGCTCCACGGCGCACGATTCACCCCGCAAGGGATAGTCGAACTCACGCTCGACACAGACATGCGCCGGGCCGCTGGCAATGCCGGGGGCGGCGCCCACACCCTGGATACGGCTGCCGGCCGCTGGTGCTTGCAGTACTTCGGGTACGTCATCGGCAATGGGCGCGACGCTCTGCGGTAGCGGTTCTACCTCTTCACCCAAGCCTTGTTCGATAGCCGCCAGCAGCACCGGCAAGGCATCGGCAGCGATGCTCGGTTCGGCGACCAGTTCCAGTGCCTGACCACGGCGTGCGCCGAGGCTGAGCAGCTTGCTCAGGCTCTTCACCGATACGGCTGGCTGCGCGCTATCGACCAGGCGCACACGGATTTCCCCTTCAAAGCCTTTGGCCAGTTGTGCAAGCACCTTGGCCGGGCGCGCATGCAAGCCATGTGGATTGGCCAGCACGACACGTGCGCTAGGCCAGTCCGCCGGCGCTTCACCGCCCAACACTTCCAGTACCGCACGGCTGCTGGTGGCCTGGTAGAGCATCTGCCCGCGGCCTTCGATCAACACTTCGCACAGACGCTCGAGCAGGGCCTCGTGAGCGGCCCCAAGGCTGGCCAGGCAGAACAGACCGTTGAGCGGCTGGTCGCGGTAACGCAGCGGCTGCTGCGGGGTGATGAAGGCGAGGCCCGGTTGACGAACCTGGCGCTCGCTGTGCAGCCACCACAGGCCCTCTCCCAGCGGCAGCGGCTCGGCCTGCTGCAGCACGGCGGCAAAGCCACTGTCGACACAGTCGGCACGTTGCAGCAGGCGGGCACCGCGCCAGGCCAGTTCGTCGAAGTCTTCTGCCGGCACGTTCAGGCCGACCAGCTGCGCATCCAGCGCCAGCGCCTGGGGCGCGCCCTGCAGCAGCTTGAGCAGCGCTTCGGCAGAGCTGGCCCGGCGCAAGGCTTCGGCCAGGTCGGTCTCGCCCAGCGCCCGGGTCAACAGCTGCAGCAGGCGCAGGTGTTCGTCGGAGCGGGCGGCAATACCAATGGCCAGGTAGACCATTTGCCCGTCACCCCAGTCTACTCCCTCGGGGAACTGCAGCAGGCGTACGCCGGTGGCATACACCAGGTCACGTGTTTGCGGCGTACCATGGGGAATGGCGATGCCCTGGCCAAGGAACGTGGAGCCTTGTACCTCCCGGGCCTGCAGCCCTTGCAGGTAACCGTCGGCGACCAGGCCGTCCGCAACCAGCCGATCCGCCAAAAGGCGCAATGCCTCGGCCTTGTCGGCGGCCTTCTGGCCCATGGCTATCTGCTCATTGGCGAGCTCGAGCATGACCTTCTCCTTTTGCAGTTCCCGTTCGGGTACTGGAGTATTGTTGTGAAATTCACATAAAGGGCCAGTTCAGCAGCCTTGCGCAGGTGGCAGCCGAGGCAGAAAATTCGGCAGCTGAAACGTTTAATCTGACCAGACGGCCACGTTACTCGATAATCTGCCCAGTAAAAAGCCCCATCCTGTCGGACAATTGCGACAATGGTCGTCTGCGCGTGATGCCTGTACCGGGTCAAACTACCCGGTCTGGCCTTACAGGCAGCCCCGGAAATAACAAGGAAAATTCGGTGAAACTCAGCGATATCGCCCGTCTGGCCGGTGTGTCCGTGACCACTGCCAGCTACGTCATCAATGGCAAGGCTGAACAGCAGCGCATCAGTAACAGTACTGTCGAGCGGGTACGCGCGGTGGTCGAAGCCCACGGCTTCACCCCCAACCCACAGGCTGCTGGGCTGCGCAGCCGGCATACCCGCACCCTGGGCTTCATTCTCCCGGATCTGGAGAACCCCAGCTACGCCCGCATTGCCAAGCAACTGGAGCAAGGCGCCCGCGCCCGCGGCTACCAACTGCTGATCGCCAGCAGCGACGACCAGCCAGACAGCGAGCGCCAACTGCAGCAACTGTTCCGTGCGCGCCGATGCGATGCGCTGTTCGTTGCCAGTTGCCTGCCCCCAGAAGATGACAGCTACCGCGAGCTGCAGGACAAAGGCCTGCCAGTGATTGCCATCGACCGCCGCCTGGACCCCGCACACTTCTGCTCGGTGATCAGCGACGACCGCGATGCCAGCCGCCAGTTGGCCGCCAGCCTGCTCAGCTCGGCCCCACGCAGCATCGCCCTGATAGGCGCGCGCCCCGAGCTGTCGGTTAGCCAGGCGCGTGCCGGCGGATTCGACGAAGCCCTGCAAGGCTATACCGGCGAAGTGCGCCGCTATCAGGGCGAAGCGTTCAGCCGTGAGTGCGGCCAACGCCTGATGCAGCAACTGATCGACGACCTGGGGGGCCTGCCGGATGCTCTGGTGACCACTTCGTACGTGCTGTTGCAGGGCGTGTTCGACACCCTCCAGGCGCGCCCGGTCGACTCGCGCCAACTGCAGCTGGGTACCTTTGGCGACAACCAGTTGCTCGACTTCCTGCCGCTGCCGGTCAATGCCATGGCCCAGCAGCATGGCCAGATTGCCGCCACTGCGCTTGAACTGGCACTGGCCGCCATCGAGGAAAACCGCTATGAACCCGGCGTGCACGCCGTTGGCCGCACCTTCAAGCAACGCATCTCAGCGGCCTGAACATGCGCCTGATCGACACCCACACCCACCTGGACTTCCCCGACTTCGACGCCGACCGTCCGCGCCTGCTGGCCAACGCGGCGGCCCGTGGGCTGGAGCGGATGGTGGTGCTGGGGGTGTGCCAGGCGAATTTCCAGCGCGTGTGGGAGCTGGCCTGCGCCGAGCCGCGCCTGTTCGCCGCGCTTGGCCTGCACCCGGTCTACCTCGACCAGTATCGCCCTGAGCACCTGGTGCAGCTGCGCGAGTGGCTGGAGCGCCTGCGCGACAACCCGCGGCTATGTGCCGTAGGTGAGTTTGGTCTGGACTATTACCTCGCAGACCTTGACAAGACCCGCCAGCAGGCGCTGTTCGAAGCGCAACTGCAGATGGCTTGCGACTTCGAACTACCGGCCCTGCTGCACGTGCGCCGCAGCCATGCCCAGGTGATTGCCACACTCAAGCGCTACAAGCCAGCGCGGGCGGGGGTGATTCATGCGTTTGCCGGCAGCTACGAAGAGGCCCGCGAGTACATCAAGCTGGGCTTCCTGCTGGGGTTGGGCGGTGCGGGTACCTGGCCGCAGGCGCTGCGGCTGCGCAAGACTCTGGCGCGGCTGCCACTGGACAGTGTGGTGCTGGAGACTGATGCACCGGACATGGCACCGGCGATGTACCCGGGGGTACGCAACAGCCCGGAGCATCTACCGGAAATTGCCACGGCGCTGGCGCACGTGATGGGGCTGGATGTCGAGAAGCTGGCACAGGCCAGCACCCGCAATGCTTGCACGTTGTTTGGCTGGTAACACTCGGGGGACCGGGATTCCGCGATTGGCCCCGAATCAGACCAGCACGGTCCACAGCGCGAACCCGGCATACCACAGCACTGCACAGCGCAACAGCAATTCCCACAGGCTGTCCAGCCGCCCCAAACCGCGCTGGCTGTCCTCTTCCTCGGGAATGTCATCGGCAATCCGCCCCACCCGAGCCACCAGGTGCCCGGCGCTGATGTGCCAGTTGAGCACCTCGTGCAGCATCACCCGTGTCACCGCGAGGAAGTTGCCCACCAGGGCAAAGCTCAATGCCAACGCCCGCACCGGCAACCAGTCCATGATGTGCCGCAACTGCTCGGCACGCGCCTTCAAAGCCGGCTGCTTGCTGTGCTCACTACACAGCGCCAACAATCGATAAGCCAGCGCAGCGCCAGGGCCCAGTACGAAATACCAGAAGATCACCGCAAAAAAGCCCTGGTACACCTGCCACAGCAAGTTACCCTGCACCCGCACCAGCAAGCTGTGCGGTTCATCGGCCACCAGGCCCAGGTCGCGCTCGGCCGCGTGCAGCGCCGCCTGATCGTCCCCCCGCCGCCAGGCATCACGAAACGCCCCCAACGATGCCTTGGCATCGCCACGGCCCAGGCTGTAGATCAGCACCAACAGGTGCACCGGCAACGCCAGCAAACCATAGGCCACCGGCTCCAGCACATGCAGTAGCAACACCAGCAGCGCTACCGGTGCCAACACCAGGATGGCCAACGTCCACCATGGGTGCACCTTGCCGTTGCGTTCCAGACGCACCAGTTCGCCAAGAAAGAACCCGTCGCGCTGCACCTGATGGCGCAGGGCCGAAAACTTCTCGACCCACAGCGCCAGCAACAACACCAGAAAACTCATGCCTTGTCCTCATTGTGCTGCAGCGCCTGGCGGTAGCGCGGCCAGTCGAAGGCCGGGCCGGGGTCGGTCTTGCGCTGCGGGGCAATGTCGCTGTGGCCCTGAATGCGGTTCAGGTCGATGGCCGGCCAGGCACTGCGGATGTGCCGGGTGAGTTGCTCCAGCACCGCATACTGGGCATCGGTATAGGGCAGGTCGTCGGTGCCTTCCAGTTCGATGCCGATGGAAAAGTCGTTACAGCCTTCGCGCCCGTCAAAGCTCGACACACCCGCATGCCAGGCACGGTCATGCAACGACACGAACTGCGTCACCGCGCCGTCACGCTCGACGAACAGGTGCGCCGACACGGTCAGGTGGGTGATGCTGGCAAAATACGGGTGTTCATCAGGGGCCAGGCGGTTCTGGAAGAATTGCTGCACCTTGCCCGTGCCGAAACAGGCCGGGGGCAGGCTGATGTTGTGGATCACCAGCAGGGAAATCGATTCGCCTTCGGGGCGCGCATTGAAGTTCGGCGAGGGGCAGTGGGTGATTCCGATTCCGTGGAACCAGCCTGTGGCACGGTCCAATTGCATGGGCAGATCCTGAAAAACGCCGTGAACATGCCCACAGTATGCCCTGCGGCCCACGCCGTGTGCATGTGAATGATTGTAATGCGTCGACCTATTGCGCCTGCCCTTGCCGCAAGCTCTCAAGTACCGCCTCCAGCGCCCGTTCGAATAACAGGCGGTCATCCAGCACGCGCACTTCGTGCCGCTGCAGTGCCTGGGCCAGGCTGGCGCTGCTCCACTCGCGCACTTTCATGCCGGTGCGGTTGGCAAACACCAGCCTGTCACTGCTGTCGATGCGCGCGACTAGCTTGCAGCGCAGTGGTTCATCCTCGTCGAGCACCTCGACCCAGGTGCCGATGCGCAGGCGTTGCGCCTGGCGCAGCGCTGCAGCCTGCCCGTCGGCAGCGTGCAGGGGCACGCAGGCGGGCTCTTCGGCAATCGTCAGCACAATCTCTTCAGCCACCCGCACATCGCCCAAGGATTGGCCCCCCGGCAGCGCCTCATTACCTGCGCAGGCCCGCAGGTGCAACTGTTCCAGTTGCAGGAAGAACTCGCGAGTCGCCACCGCGTCCAGGGCTACGCTGGCCAGGCCATCGCGCAGCGCCTTGAGCAGGCCTGGCACCTGCTGCAGCAAGGCTTGTGGCTCATGTGGCGGCGTGATGCTGGCCAGCAGCATGTCCATCGTCTGCACTGCGTCGTGCCAGGCCTGTGAGGCCTCGCCCTGTTTCAGCCAAGCCAGCAGCAGTACCTGGCTCCAGGCCTGCACCAGCATTTGCACCACCACCTGCGGCAGTACCCGGCCACGCAGGCGCTGGTTGAGCACGTGCTGCACCTGCTGCCTGGCCTGCATTGCCCGGGCACGGCCTTCTTCGGCGTCGCGAGTGCGTTGCTCCAGCAACTCGTTACGTCGCCGTTCGTCCTGATTGAATGCCAGGAAGTCGTCGAGCAACTCGGCGAACAGGCTGGCATCGTCGGCAAAATCATTGAGCAGGCGCTGGACGATCCGCTCTACCCGCATGTGCAAGCTGTCACGCTGGCACTCGCTGCCGCACTCCCAGCCAATCGCGGCGCCGGCGATTTCGTTGAGCAAACGGCGCGCCGGGTGGCTACTCCGGCTGAACAGCCCCTTGTCCAGTAGTGCCACCTTGAGCAGGGGAATATGAAGGCGGGTAATCAGCGCCCGCAGGCTGGCCGGCAGGTTGTCGTCGTTGTGGATGAACGCGAACAGCAGGCCAACCAGGTTGATCATGTCTTCGTCAGCCACGTGAAGGCGCCGACGCGTGCCGCTGCGCACACTCACCCGCAACAGCAGTTGCTCAAGCTGCTGGCCGAGCTCGAAGTCATCGGCCTCGTACGTGGCGGGCACATAGCGCTGCAAATGCGACAGTAGCCGGAGCAGGTCGGCGGTACTGATCGGCTGGGCGGCAGCCACCGCGTGCAAGCGCGGAGCGAACTGCCCGCGCACCGGCGCCAGCAGTGCCTGCAACGAGGCAAACAACGCCTGCCCTGCGGCGTCCGCCCCCTCCTCCTGGCCAAGGTTCGCCGGCCCGGGTCGCGCACGCATGCGCCGGTCTTCGGCACGCCGGCGCGGCGCCGGTTGCAGCTCGGGCAGCACGCCGGCAGCGGCCAGCAACTGGTTGGCTTCGCCATAGATCACATCGACATCGCGCAGTACATAACGCTCGAACAGCTTCAGCAACACCAGCTTGACCCGCAGGCCAACGCCCAGATTACGCCCGGCATCGAGAAAGTAACGACACAGCGCGGCTGGCCCCAATGGGTTGTGCTGCTCGTACAGGGGGCGGTCGAGCAATGCCTGCAGGCGCAGACCCAGTTGCTGCAGGGCGATGCCATCGCGTGACAGCACCCGCGCCACCATGCCCTCGATGGCGGCGGCCCGCTCCATTTGAGCCTTGCTGCGCGGGTTGCCCGGCTCGACCAGGTTTGCCAGCAAGTCGACCTGGCCGGCTCGGAGGAAAGCATCATGGAACGTATCCAGAAAACCACGCTCGATGCTCTTGCGCTTCAGGCGCAGGTCACGCATGGCCTCGAAGTACAGGTTCTGGTCACTGCGGTCAAAGGCCTTGTCGGCCATTTCGAAGAGCATGTCATCGGCATTGTCGAACAAGTCCTGCAGGCCCTGACGCAACTGCAACGCGGCCTTGTCGCGCACCTGCAGCAACACGACCGGAAGGCAAGGATGAGGCGTGCGCCCCCCTCGGTCGATGGCTGCCGCCAAGGGCACCACCTTGCCTTCTTTTTGCATCCTGGACTCCTTGCAGGGTGTCTTGCCCGAAAGGGCTGGAAAATCGTCAAAGCCATGGCGCCAAATACCAGTCACCATTATCGGTAAAAAATCGCATAGCTACCAGCGCCGTTTCGCTGGCTGGCTAATGACCCTGATCGGCTCCGATTACTCACGACGTCCGACCAAAGGTCAGCGCCAAGGCGGCTGTACACACCGGCCCCCTGCCCTATAATCGCGGGCACCTAGCTTGTGGAGCCGACCATGCCGAACCTACGCCTTGCCGACCTGACCGCTGAAATTGAAGCCAACGTGCGCCGCGCGCTGTTGGAGGACATCGGCAGTGGCGATATCACCGCGCAACTGATCCCGGCCGAGCGCCTGGCCAAGGCGACCATCATCACCCGTGAAAACTGCGTGGTCGCCGGTACCGCCTGGGTCGATGCCGTATTCCGCCAGCTCGACCCGCGCGTTGCAGTGCACTGGCAGGTGGCCGACGGTGAGCAGGCCACTGCCAATCAGCCGTTGTTCCACCTGGAAGGCCCGGCCCGTTCGCTGCTCAGTGGGGAGCGCAGCGCACTGAACTTCCTGCAGCTGCTGTCGGGGGTCGCCACCCGTGCGCGCTTCCTCGCCGACCTGGTAGCCGGCACTCAGGTGCGCCTGCTGGATACCCGCAAAACCCTGCCGGGGCTTCGCCTGGCGCAAAAATACGCAGTGACCTGCGGTGGGTGCGACAATCACCGCATAGGCCTGTACGACGCCTTCCTGATCAAGGAAAACCACATCGCCGCCAGCGGCGGCGTAGCCGAGGCGGTGGCCGCAGCACACCGCATTGCGCCGGGCAAGCCGGTGGAAATCGAGGTCGAAAGCCTGGACGAACTGCGCCAGGCGCTGGCCGCTGGCGCGGACATCATCATGCTCGACGAGCTGAACCTGGAAGAAATGCGCGAAGCCGTGCGCATTACCGCTGGCAAAGCCAAACTTGAAGCCAGCGGCGGGGTCAACGAAACGACCCTGCGGGTGATTGCCGAGACAGGGGTGGACTACATCTCGATTGGCGCCATGACCAAGGATGTGAAAGCGGTGGACCTGTCGATGCGACTGAGCCTGTGAGCTGATAGCAGACAATAAAAAACCGGCGCTTGGCCGGTTTTTTATTGGGGGCGCTTTGCCCCCCTTTTTCTCAGATCAGAACGAGGCGTTGGCCAAACCGTCCAGGTAGCGCTCGACATCCAGCGCCGCCATGCAGCCCGCACCGGCCGACGTGATGGCCTGGCGGTAAACGTGGTCAGCCACGTCGCCAGCGGCAAACACACCCTCGACGTTGGTAGCGGTGGCGTTGCCTTCGCGACCGCCATTGACTACCAGGTAGCCGTCTTTCAGGGTCAGCTGGCCTTCGAATAGCGAAGTGTTCGGGGTGTGGCCAATGGCGATGAACACGCCGTCGACCTTGATTTCGTCGCTGCTGCCGTCGTTGTTTTTCAGGCGCGCACCGGTTACACCCATGTTGTCACCCAGCACTTCGTCCAGGGTGGCGTTGAGCTTGAGCTCGATCTTGCCTTCGGCCACACGGGCGTTCAGCTTGTCGACCAGGATCTTCTCGGCGCGGAAGGTTTCGCGACGGTGTACCAGGGTCACTTTGCTGGCGATGTTGGCCAGGTAGAGTGCCTCTTCCACGGCAGTGTTACCACCACCGACCACGGCGACCGGCTTGTTGCGGTAGAAGAAACCGTCACAGGTGGCACAGGCCGAAACCCCCTTGCCCATGAAGGTTTCTTCCGACGGCAGGCCCAGGTAGCGAGCGCTGGCGCCAGTGGCGATGATCAGCGCATCACAGGTGTACTTGCCGCTGTCACCCTGCAGGGTGAACGGCTTGTTGGCCAGGTCGACAGCGTTGATGTGGTCGAAGACGATTTCGGTTTCAAAACGCTCGGCGTGCTCTTGCATACGCTGCATCAGAGCCGGGCCGGTCAGTCCGTGGGGGTCGCCCGGCCAGTTGTCGACTTCGGTGGTGGTGGTCAGCTGGCCACCCGCCTGCATGCCGGTGATCAGCAGCGGCTTGAGGTTGGCACGGGCGGCATACACCGCAGCGCTGTAACCGGCAGGGCCGGAACCGAGAATGATGACGCGCGAATGACGTACTTCAGACATGTCGAACTCCTGTCGAGCGGGCCGCAGGGCCGGCATCGGTGTACCGGCTGCGCCAGCCAAGAAATTAAAAAGGACCCACGCAGCACTTGGGGAAGGCTAAAACGCGCAGGCCCGCAAAGCGAAAAGTTGAGCGCACTGTAGCGAGGTCGCAAAGATTAAGGAAATATCCTTAGACAATCCACCTCATAGGCATCGCCTATGCTGCGATTTCATCGATAAACAAGCCCCGGGCGCTTTTGTTACATCCCGTTTCCCGCCCACGGCGTGCCTTTCGTCGGCGCGGCAAACTCGGTAAGGTCAGCGCGTTTTCCTTCTCTGCGGAGTCTCTAGATGCAAGCCCCTGTCCTCTCTGGCCCCCAATACCTGCGCGAAGGCCTGAAACTGGTGCTGAGCCCCAACCTGCGGTTGTTCGTGCTGCTGCCACTGGCAGTCAACCTGTTGCTGTTCGGTGGCCTGATCTACTTCGCCGGCCACCAGTTCGGCCTGTGGCTCGATGCCCTGATGCCCACGCTGCCTGACTGGCTGAGCTTCCTCAGCTACATCCTCTGGCCGCTGTTCGTTGCCTTGCTGGTGCTGATGGTGTTCTTCACCTTCACCTTGGTGGCCAACATCATTGCCGCGCCGTTCAACGGTTTTCTGGCGGAAAAGGTCGAGGTGGTAGTGCGTGGCGAAGACACCTTCCCAGCCTTCAGCTGGGGCGAGCTGGCAGCCATGGTACCGCGCACCTTCAGCCGCGAAATGCGCAAGCTGGGCTACTTCCTGCCACGCGCCATCGGCCTGTTCATCCTGTCGCTGATCCCGGTGGTCAACGTGGTGGCTGCGCCGCTATGGCTGATCTTCGGCGTGTGGATGATGGCCATCCAGTACATCGACTACCCGGCGGACAACAACAAGATGAGCTGGCAGGACATGCTCGCCTGGCTGCGGCAGAAGCGCTGGCAGAGCCTGGGCTTTGGCGGCATCACCTACCTGGCACTGATGATTCCAGGGGTGAACGTGCTGATGATGCCGGCGGCGGTGGCCGGGGCTACGTTGTTCTGGGTGCGGGAGCGGAGCTGAAGGAGCGAGGGGCTGCAGGGCAGCCCCTTTTTGCGGATTGCTTTTTAGAAGTCGGAGAAACTGTAGGGTTCGAGGGTGGCAATCTGAGAAAGCAGTATTAGATGTTCCACTGCCTTAACCTTCTCGAGGTTAGCAAGGTCGCTTGACCCGCCGAACGCCAAGGCTGGAACGAACCCATACATTTCATCATGCTTTAGCATGCCCAATTTCTTCTTTGCGGGCTCGAACATACCATCAAAGTCAACAGACGCCTTCTCTTTGCCAAGGAAGAAACCTTGCACTTCCCTGTCCATATCCGCCGCCGTCAACTCATATTCACTGCCCCTGTATCGTGAAATATGAGCCAAAATCTTTACTGAGAAACCCGTTTGCTCTCCAAAGAGATACAGGTCACCAAATGCGCCGCGAGCGATAAGGTGGTATCTATCTCGCCTCTCCAATATTGTGCCTTCGATAAGCGAGGCAGTTACCCCTTCATATTCCTGGGGATTGACAGTCCAAAATATCCCGTCACCATACCCGCACCAACCGTGCTCACTCCAATACGCTAACAATTTGTTCGGCAAGATGCCTCTGTATCGATCCAGACTTGAGGGAGGAACCTCCTGTCGAAAAAACGGCTCACCAACTTGTTCTACAAACAGGGAAAAAACCTCATCCACGGCGAAACCCTCAAGCGACTAGCATTCATGGATTATGCAAAGCTGCGAGAGATGACAGGGTTTTCCTTTGCCTGCTTCACCGAGAGCTGTCTAGCTTCAATGGCATTCATAGTTCTCATAAGATCTCTCAGAATTCTCTCCTGCAACTTAGAAGTTCAGCTGTTCAGTTGTTACCGTGGGTAAGGCTGGAGATTTTTATCGTTCTTTAGATCGAGCGCCGCGCAGGCGAAACTCGATCCCATGGCCATTACAAATTATCAAAGACTCAACCGACTGGAAAACTGTTCCACCACATCCATCACCCGGGCGATTTCCTCGGTGGCGGTGCTGGTTGACTGCGGCATTAATCTGGCTGCTCGGAAAAGGAGTAAGGTTGAAGATCTGTCAATTGCGCCAGAAAGATCAAGTGTTCAACAGCACTGACTTTTCTAAGATGTTGCAGGGAGTCTGCCCCGCCCAGCATGAGCGCGGGGAAAAAGCCGTACATCTCGTCATGTTTAAGCCTACCCAGTTTTTCCTTGGCGGGATTGAAGAGACCATTGAAATCCATTGACTCCACTTCTCTTGACAAAATAAAGCCTTGAAGCTCAGCATTTAGTTGTTCCTTTGTGAATTCAGTTCGATAAAATATGTACTGAGACCCAACGCTTGTTATCTCCAATGAAAAGCCAGTTTTCTCTCCCCAAAGATACAAGTCTCCGAAGGCACTTCTCGCAATCAAATGATAGTTGTCGTGCGAAGCAAGTGCCGTGCCTGCAATCCAGCAGGAAACTACGGCGTCATATTCTTGCGGATCGACTAGCCAGAATATGCCCTCACCGTAGCCCCCCCAGCCATGCTCGGACCAATATTCCAAAAGCTTGGGAGGAAGCTTGTCTCTGTATCTTTCGATTGTGGAGCCAGGTACTTCCCGGCGGTCAATCGACGGACCGAAACTCTCAATCAAATTGGCAAATACTTTATCCATTTCAACCTTCTCACCTTAGCACTTATGTAATTTGACATTCATGCGGATTGAGCCTCTGGACTCCAGGGGTACCGTTTCGGCCGCTTTCTTTAAGTTGGGTATCCTGGTTTTCCATTGGGCGCCTATCACTGAGTTTACCTGACGGTCCCCAAAGTCCGATATGACGTCTCTACCTCCGGCGACGAGATCCGGATTGTGCAGTGCTGCTGTAATTGACATCCGGTTTCTGGCTTTTTCTATTGCAACCCGTTGCGCTTCAAATGGGCCCATGGTTTTCCTGAGCTCTTTTTCAATTTTTTCCTTGATAAATTCTTGCTCCTTTTTTCTCGCTCTCTGGGCGAGCCCTTTATTGCGCTGATTTGGGTTTTCAACTTTTTCCAAAAATTCTTCAACGGTCATCCAGTTGAGCCCATCTTCCTGGCCATTCAACTGTCGTTTGAATTCGCCTATTTTGTATTCCGGTACTTTATCAGCTTTGAAACATTCAACGTTATGCAATGCCATCGCGCCCGGATGGGTCTTTGTTGGTGCTTTCCTGGGCTGATTCGGGCTAACGGGCTGCGGATCATCCATCGCCCCCTTGCGCCGCTCCGGCACCTGCAGATCCGGCCGTTTCTTCAACCCCTCTTCATGCTGGAGCATCCATTGCCCCAGCCGCGCGCCTTTGCGGCTGGCCGCCATTTCCTGGGCCAGCACCCGGGCATCGCCGCGCCCGCGGGTGAGGTACGACACAATTGCCCCCAACAACAGCACCACGACTTCCACATGGCCTTGGGCAATCTGATGCGTGGCCCGGGATATCGCATAGGGGTCGTCCCGGCAGAACGGGCCGGTGCCTTCATTGCCGCAGGTGCCTTCCCAGGCGAAGCGGATGCCATCGACGTAGTACTCGCCGATACGCGGCAAGCCGTCGATGAAGAACTCGGCGATGGAGGCCAGCCCCAGCGCACCGAGGATCCAGCCGCTGACCTTGAGGCCCATGGCCGCGCCTGCGCCAGCGAACGGAATGGTTCCGGCGCCGCCGGCGAATGCGCCTACCCCTGCGCCAAGCAGGCCACCGGTAACGGTGCTGCCGACGACGATCATCGCCATCTGCTGCACGACCCTCAGCAGTTCGTCGACGATGCTGTTGATGTCGAGGTCGGCGAAGCGCTGGCGTAGCAGGTGCGCCGCCTGCCATTCGGCGTGGTAGAAGGCTGTGCGGACAGCTTCGATCCGGCGCAGGTTGAGGCCCAGTGAGGCGACCTCTTCATTGAGGCTGGTGCGGAACTGGCCACCGCTTGGGTAGCCCACCATGGCGATGACACGTGACTCGATCTCGTGCCAGGAGGGCACGAGGTAATCCAGGTACATGAGGTGTCTCCCTGACAACGTGTGCAGGGGGAAATCCCATCATGGATTCGGATCGGAGGTTTCTGAGTCAGTTGTAGGAAAATGCGACTTCGTTTCCGGCATGCTCGGCGAAGTTCAGCTGTTCAGTCGTTACCGTGGGTAAGGCTGGAAACCTTTATCGTTCCTGAGATCGAGCGCCGCGCAGGCGAAGCTCGATCCCATGGCCATTACAAACCCCAAGCCATATCAAAGACTCAGCCGGCTGGAAAACTGCCCCACTACGTCCACTACCCGCTTCGCCCCGTCCTGGATCTCGACAATCACGCTGCCCGTCTCATCCGCCAGCGCCAGCCCCTGTTCGGCCTGGCGCTTGCTGGTGTCGATGATCGACACTGCCGCCTGCGCCAGTTGTTCGTTCTGCTGTACCACCCGGGCGATTTCTTCGGTGGCGGTGCTGGTGCGAGAGGCCAGTTGGCGCACTTCGTCGGCAACGACGGCAAAGCCCCGCCCTTGCTCACCGGCACGGGCGGCTTCGATGGCCGCGTTAAGGGCCAACAGGTTGGTCTGCCCGGCAATGTCGCTGATGGTCTTGATGATCGAACCGATCACCCGCGACTGGGTATCCAGCGCCTGGATGCCGTCGGCCGCCTCTTGCATCGAAGCCTCCAGTCCACGCATCACGGTGACAGTCTGGGTGACCACTTCGGTGGCCTTGCGAGCACTGACATCGGTACCCAGCGAGGTGTTGTAGGCGACATCTGCCGCCTCGGCCACTGCCAGCTCCTGGTTGACCTGATCGGTGATCACGGTGGCGAACTTAACCACCTTGTACAGCACATCGTGGGCATCGAAGATCGGGTTGTACGAGGCCTCCAGCCAGATCACCCGGCCATGGGCATCGATGCGCTTGAAGCGCTCGGCAACATATTCGCCACGGCGCAGCCGGTCCCAGAACGCTTGGTAGCCAGCCGAGTTGACCTCCTGCGGTTCGCAGAACATGCGGTGGTGCTTACCGCGAATCTGTTCCAGGCGATAGCCGACGGTGGCCAGGAAACGTTCGTTGGCAGTGAGGATGATGCCGTCGAGGTCGAACTCGATCACCGCAGTAGAGCGCATCAACGCCTTGATCAGGCTTTCGTGCTCGCGTGAGGTCTCGATGGTTCGGGTGAGGTCGCTGGAATGCAGGGTGAAGTACTTGATGCGCCCCTCGCTGTTCTTCACCGGCTGCAGGATCGAGCGCAGCCAGGCTTCCTGACCATTGCCCCGCAGAAGACGGAACGCACCGTTCAGGTGTTCGCCACGGCTGATCGCACTTTTCATGCGCTGGTAGAAGTCCAGCGACTTTACGTGGGCGGGGACGATGTCCTCGATATTGCGTCCAAGCAATTGTTCGGCACGGTAGAGCATCTCGCTCTCGAAGTTGCCGTTGACCATCTCGATCCGTCCCTGAGGGTCGAGCTGCAGCACCAGCATCTCGCTGTCGAGACTACTCTTGACCTGTTCGATGGACATCAGGTCTTCGCGCAGTTGCCGGATTTCTTGCTTGAGCTTGTTGTTGAACATCACCGCTCTCCTGGAGCGCATCACGTAGTCGAATGCATCTTCATCGGCTGCCGGGGACACCTTCTTGAGTGCTGTGCGAGGAAATATTCATGAAGGCAAACGTGCCAGCGGTCAGGCGTCATCTTTACGTCACAAGGCGGTCACATTAGCGCAACCCGGCAGGCGGAAACTTTTTGTCATGAATACACCCGCCCTACGCATTACCCTGGTCAGCGAAACCTTCCCACCCGAGATCAATGGCGTGGCCAACACCCTTGGCCGCCTCAGTGAAGGGTTGCGCCAACGCGGCCATGAGGTCGAGGTGGTGCGCCCACGCCAGGCAGGCGAAGGGCACGCGCACAACGACCCGCACCTGATGCTGTGCCGTGGCTGGGCGCTGCCGGGCTACCCGGGTTTGCAGTGGGGCGAGGTGTCGATGCACAAGCTGTTGCGCCGCTGGCGCAGGCAGCGCCCGGATGTACTGTACATCGCCACCGAGGGGCCGCTGGGGCTCAGCGCCCTACGCGCGGCCCGACGCCTGGGGGTGGCAGTGGTCAGTGGCTTTCACACCAACTTCCCGCAGTATTCCGGCCAGTACGGTCTTGGCCTGCTGGCGCGCCTGCTCACTCACTACTTGCGCTGGTTCCATCGGCGCACGGCAATCACCTTGGTGCCGAGTGCCAGCCAGCGCCTGGAGCTGGAGCGTCGCGGTTTCGAACGCCTGGAGTTGCTGGCCCGAGGGGTCGATGCCTGCCTGTTCAATCCGGCCCGGCGCAGCCAGGCCCTGCGCAAAAGCTGGGGGCTAGGCCCGGAGGACATCGCCGTACTGCATGTGGGGCGGCTGGCGGCGGAAAAGAACCTGGGCTTGCTACGGCCTTGCTTCGAGGCATTACGCAAGACGTATCCACAGAAGCGCCTGCGCCTGATCATGGTCGGCGACGGGCCTAAGCGGGCCAGGCTTGAACAAGAGATACCGGACGCCGTGTTTTGCGGCGCCCAGCGCGGTGAACGACTGGCCGAGCACTATGCCAGCGGCGACCTGTTCCTGTTCCCGAGCCTGACCGAAACCTTCGGCAATGTGGTGCTCGAAGCCATGGCCTCAGGGTTGGCGGTGGTTGCTTATGACGAGGCGGCCGCAGCGCAGCATATTCGTCATGGCCACAGTGGCGCGCTGGCCATGCCGGGGGACCAGGCGGCGTTTCTCGACGCTGCTTGCTGGTTACTGGAAGAAGTGGAGACGTTGCGCAGGGTGCGCCTGAATGCGCGACAGCATGCCAGCCGCCAAGGCTGGCCGGCGATTGTCGAGCAGTTCGAGGGGTATCTGGATAGCGCTTGTCGCAATGTCAGTGCTGCGGCTGGGCGTTCGACGCAGTATGTGCAGCGCCTGTGAAAGCGAGCGCCGCGCAGGCGGTGCTCGGCTTCGCAGGTGCCACAATGATCGCGCCCGGCACTATTCAGACCAGTGCTTTTTCAATGGCCTGCACCACTGCCGGGTCATCCGGCGCCGTGCGGGGTGAGAAACGCGCCAGCACCCGGCCATCCTTGCCCACCAGAAACTTCTCGAAATTCCAGGTAATGTCACCGGGGAACTCGGCCCCCTCGCCTGCCAGCAGGCGGTACAACGAATGGCGCTGCGGCCCGTTGACATCCAGCTTGCGCCCCAGCGGGAAGCTGACCCCGTAGTTGAGGCTGCAGAAGTCCTGGATTTCCTTTTCGCTACCCGGTTCCTGCCCGGCAAACTGGTTGCACGGCAGGCCAAGCACATTGAAGCCCTTGTCCTTGTAGATCTGGTAGAGGTTTTCCAGGGCCTTGTATTGCGGCGTCAGGCCACATTTGGAGGCGACGTTGACCACCAGCACCACTTGGCCCTTGAAGGGTGCGAGGGGCAGCTCTCCGCCGTTCAGCGCTTCCAGTTTCAGGTCGTGAAATGCACTCATGATGAAATCCCCTCTCAGGTTCCCGGTTGCCGTGCAGGCGAATTTCGCCCACTAAAAAGGCGCTCGTCCAAACCGTTCACCTCCCGTAGGAAGGCAAATCGGCTTGCCCGAGCGCCTGGCGACTTTCTGAGCTTAGCGCAGAAAATCAGTGGTGATGGCCACCTTCACCGTGGATGTGACGGTGAGCGATTTCTTCGTCGCTGGCGTCACGCACGTTCACAACCTTGACCTGGAAGGTCAGGCGCTGACCGGCCAGTGGGTGGTTGCCATCAACGGTGACGTCGTCGCCGTCGATGTCGCGGATGGTGACGATCTGCATCTGGCCGTCCGGCGCCGAAGCGTGGAACTGCATGCCCACTTCCAGCTCGTCGACACCTTCGAACAGGCTACGGTTCAGGGTGCTGACCAGTTCGGCCAGGTACTCGCCGTAGGCCTCTTCAGGTTCAATGGAAACGTTCAGCTCGTCACCAGCCTGCTTGCCTTCCAGGGCTTTTTCCAGGCCCGGGATGATGTTGCCGGCACCGTGCAGGTAAACCAGCGGCGCGCCACCGGCGGAGCTGTCGATGGTCTCCCCGGCGTCGTTGGTCAGGGTATAGTCGATGGAGACAGCCTTGTTGGCGGCGATCAGCATGGGGCAAGACCTTTTGCAAAAGAATGTAGAGCGGACAAGTGTAACCTTGCCATCGTCCGATTGCGAACGTGGTGCAGACGAGCAACGGCCCATCAGTCGGATCAACGGCTTTCATCAGGACGAAGAAGGCCACTGGGTGGTGGAACTTTCGTGCGGCCATACCCAGCACCTGCGCCACCAGCCGCCGTGGCAGGCACGCCCTTGGGTGCTCGACCCGGCACAACGTGCGCAACACATCGGCCAACCTTTCGCTTGCGGCTGGTGCGCACAAGGGGCCGATAGCGCTACCCTTGACCGTTAATTTCTTGCACCGCTTATTTCGAGAAGCACGCATGCAGACATTTTTCATTGCGCCGACCGACTTTGGTGTCGGCCTGACTTCGATCAGCCTGGGCCTGGTGCGCACCTTGGAGCGTGCCGGCCTGAAGGTCGGCTTTTTCAAGCCTATCGCCCAGCCCCACCCGGGTGACACCGGCCCCGAGCGCTCCACCGAACTGGTCGCCCGCACTCACGGCATCAAGCCACCGGTCCCACTGAGCCTGGCCCACGTCGAGCGCATGCTCGGCGATGGCCAACTGGACGAGCTGCTTGAAGAAATCATCCGCCTCTACCAGCAAGCCTGCGTCGGCAATGACGTGGTTGTGGTCGAGGGAATGGTGCCCACGCGCCACGCCAGCTACGCAGCGCGGGTCAACCTGCACCTGGCCAAGAGCCTGGATGCCGAGGTAATCCTGGTATCGGCCCCGGAAAACGAAGTGCTCAGCGAGCTGTCTGGCCGGGTCGAACTGCAGGCCCAACTGTTTGGCGGCCCACGCGACCCGAAAGTGCTCGGGGTGATCCTCAACAAGGTGCGTACCGACGAGAGCATGGCGGACTTCGCCACCCGCCTGCGCGAGCACTCGCCATTGCTGCGTGGCAATGACTTCCGCCTGCTTGGCTGCATCCCCTACCAGCCCGAGCTGAACGCACCGCGGACACGCGATGTGGCCGAGCTGCTCGGCGCCCAGGTGCTCAATGCTGGCGATTACGAGCAGCGGCGCATGAGCAAGATCATCATCTGTGCACGCACGGTGGCCAACACGGTCCCGCTACTGACCTCGGGTACCCTGGTGGTAACCCCCGGCGACCGCGACGACATCATCCTCGCTGTCAGCCTGGCAGCGATCAATGGCGTGCCCCTGGCCGGTTTGCTGCTGACCAGCGACAGCAAGCCTGACGTGCGTATCCTTGGCCTGTGCCGCGGTGCACTGCAGGCCGGCCTGCCGATCCTTTCGGTCAGCACCGGCTCGTACGACACCGCCAACCAGCTCAACTCGCTGAACCGCGAAATCCCGGTGGACGACCGCGAGCGTGCCGAGTTCATCACCGACTTCGTCGCCAGCCACCTCGACGCGGCCTGGCTGCACCAACGCTGCGGCACGCCACGCGAACTGCGCCTGTCGCCGGCAGTGTTCCGCTACCAGCTGATTCAGCGTGCGCAGCAGGCCAACAAGCGCATCGTCCTGCCAGAAGGCGCCGAGCCACTGTTGGTGCAGGCCGCAGCCATCTGCCAGGCCCGCGGCATCGCCCGCTGCGTGCTGCTGGCCAAACCCGAAGACGTCGACGCCGTGGCCCGCGCCCAGGGCATCACGTTGCCGCCAGGGCTGGAGATTCTCGACCCCGAACTGATTCGCGGGCGCTACGTGGAACCCATGGTCGAGCTGCGCAAAAGCAAGAACCTCAACGCACCGATGGCCGAGCAGCAACTGGAAGACCCCGTGGTGATCGGCACCATGATGCTGGCCCTGGACGAAGTGGACGGCCTGGTCTCGGGCCTGGTGCACTCCACGGCCAACACCATCCGCCCGGCCCTGCAGCTGATCAAGACCGCACCCGGCTCGAGCCTGGTCTCGTCGGTGTTCTTCATGCTGTTCCCCGAGCAGGTGCTGGTGTACGGCGACTGCGTGATGAACCCGCACCCAAGCGCTGCCGAGCTGGCGGAGATTGCCCAGCAGAGTGCCGAATCGGCGCAGGCCTTCGGCATCGCGCCACGGGTGGCGATGATCAGTTATTCAAGCGATTCGGCCAGCGATGAAGAAGTCGAGAAAGTGCGCGAAGCGACACGCCTGGCACAGGACGCGGCCCAGGCGCTACTGATCGATGGGCCGTTGCAGTATGACGCAGCGGCCAACCCGGCAATCGCACGAGAGCTGGCGCCGGCGAGCCCGGTGGCCGGGCGCGCCACGGTGTTCGTGTTCCCCGACCTGAATACCGGCAATACCACGCACAAGGCGGTGCAGCGCAGTGCCGACGGGGTCAGCCTGGGGCCGATGCTGCAGGGTTTGCGCAAGCCGGTGAACGACTTGCCGCGTGGGGCGCAGGTTGACGATATCGTACATACCATTGCCCTGACGGCGATTCAGGCCAGCGTGGCGCGCTAAAAGCAGAGGCTTCTTTGCAAGCTTTGTGGGAGCGGGATTGCCCGCTCCCACAGAGCTGTAAAGCGGCCCTGAAGGTCAATCAGGGATACTGCTGAACCTGACCTTGCTGCTCATACTGCTGACCCGGAATCGGCTTCAGGTTCACTTCCACACGGCGGTTCTGCGCACGACCATTGGCGTCAGCATTGCTGGCGATCGGCTGGTCCGGGCCCATGCCACGGACAGAGATACGCGAGGCATCCACACCCTGCGAAGTCAGGTAGGTGCTGACCGCCTGCGCACGGCGCTGGGACAGGTCCATGTTGTGCTGGCGGCTGCCCGTGCTGTCGGTGAAGCCGACCACTTCGATGGTGTTCTGGTTGAACTGCTTGAACGAGCCAGCCAGGTTGTTCAGCGGCGAGTAGAAGCTTGGGGCGATGTTGGCCGAGTCGGTGGCGAAGGTGATGTTGCCCGGCATGATCAGCTTGATCTGGTCACCCTGACGCTGCACTTCCACACCTGTGTTGGCCATTTGCGCGCGCAGTTCAGCTTCCTGCTTGTCGGCGTAATAACCATAACCGGCTGCAGCGGCACCCACAGCGGCAGCACCGATCAGTGCACCCTTGCCACGGTTGTTGTGGTCGATGGCAGCGCCGGCGATGGCACCGGCCAGCGCCCCCAGGCCGCCGTACTTGGCGGTCTTGCTCATCCCTGTGGAGCCCTGCGCCTGACCCTGGTTGTCGTAGGGGTTCTGGCCGGCACAGCCGGTCATCAGTGCAGCGGCGGTTGCGACGATAATCAGACGACGCATGGTGAACATGGACAAGCTCCTACTGAAATTCATAAATGCGGCAGATCCCAAAGGGTTCTATGCCAGCCTTGGAACGCATCGGCAACGAAAAATTCCATGAAAGTGCCTTCATGTGCCATCAGGCACGCACGAATGGATTTTCCGCATCTCGTCGCCCAAACGGGTGTCGGGCCCGTGGCCGGTCACCACGATGGCCTCTTCGTCCAGCCGGTACAGCCGCTCTTTGATGGAACGCACGATTGCCCGCTGGTCGCCACCCCACAAATCGGTGCGGCCAATCCCCCGGCGGAACAGGGTGTCACCGGCAATCAACAACTTGGCGTCGGCGAACCAAAAGCTCATCGAGCCCGGGGTATGGCCTGGCGTATGCAACGCCACACCGCAGCCGCAGGCCAGTTCTTCGTCATCGCCCAGCCAGCGGTCCGGTGCCGGTACCGGGGTGTAAGGTACGCCGAACATCTGGCACTGCATCTCAAGGTTGTCCCACAGCATCTGGTCGTCCTTGTGCAGGTGCAGCGTGGCACCCGTCAGCTCCTTGAGCTTGCCTGACGCGAGGAAGTGGTCGAAGTGCGCATGGGTGTGGATGATGCTCACCAGCGTCAGGCCGTGGACCTGCAGGCGGGCAAGGATCTTGTCCACATCACCACCCGGGTCGACGACCATGGCTTTCTTGGTCAGGGGGTCGCCGATCAGCGTGCAGTTGCACTGCAAGGGGCCGACGGGGAAGGTTTCGCGGATGAGAGCAGGCGGGGCTTGGGTCATGGTGTTCTCGCAGGTGAAGCTGGGTTCTGCTGGGAGCCTGACAGGAAAATGGGGTGGGTGCACGAGGTTCATGTCTTGAGCGAAGTGGCGCCTGTGAGCTCGAGCGCCGCCCGCGCGGCGCATCGCAAGCAAGCTCGCTCCTACATTTGTTTCGGGCCAGTTATTCCTGAGGCGGAGGTGCGCGCCACCTTGGTGCCCACCTCGATATTGCGTGGAACAAACAAGGCGGTCGCGCGCGAGGGTGCAGGCAATACTGGCCCGAAACAAATGTAGGAGCGAGCTTGCTCGCGATGCGCCGCGCGGGCGGCGCTCGATCGCCCAGGCACCCAATACCTCAAGGCAAAAACAACCTGAACAACCCGCCCCCAAGCGCCCCGCCGTTGGAGATCTCGATCCGCCCGCGCACCCCGCCGCTTTCATGCAACGCGGCGATCCGCGCCGCAAAATACAACCCAAGGCCGGTACTGCCGCTGGTCGAGTCGATGCCCTGGATGTAATCCTCCTGGCGCTCGAGCATGTGCTTTGGATAACCCGGGCCGTCATCGTTGACGCAAATGGCCAACTGGTTGTCGGCCTCTTCGATGGTGATCAGCAAGGCGTGCCCGGCAAAGCGGGTGGCGTTGGTGATGACGTTGGCGATCACCGAGGCCACCAGTTCGCGGTCGAAGAAACCCAGCGGGTTGTCGGTGTCGATGCGCCAGGTGGCGAGAATGTCGTTGTGCTTGAGTACTTCCTCGTGCGCCGCCAGCTGGGCTTCGATGAAATCATCCAGCTCATGGTAGTCCGGGCATACCGGCAACTGGTTCACACCCAGTTTGTACAAGCCCAGCAACTGCACCAGCATGCCGTTGAGGTGACGAAATTCATGCTCCATGATCCCCTGTTCGGCACCGCCGCGCAGTTCCTCGGGCAAGCGCTCCACCCACTGGCTGTGGGACTGGATCAGCGCCGACAACGAACTTTTGAGGTCGTGCACGGTGGAGGCGATCACCGTGGAAAAATCCAGCCCCTGATTGTCTTGATTCATGCGCCGAACACTCGGATGTGCAGTTTGCGGTAACGGTCATAGCGATTGTCGCTGGCAGGGATACCGGCCACGCTGGTCAAGGCGTCGCGGCACTCCTGCATGATCGCAGGCTGAGGGTTGTCACCGCCGATGCGCAGCAGCGCCTGGGCGGTATTGAGGGCGATGCTGATGTTCTTCGGCTGTAAACCCAATGCCTTTCGGAACAGTTGCAACGCCTCGCCAAGCTGCCCTCCCTGGTAACTGCGCACACCCTGCCGATTGAGGGTGACCGCTTCGGTAATGGCGTTGAGCACGCTGGGGTCATCCGTCAGCTTGCCCACTTTCTCCATGACCTTGGGGTCATCGCCATAACTTTCCACGCAGTTCTTCAGCACGCCGATGGCGGCGGCTTCCTGCCCCATCGCCTGCAGTTGCGCAGCGACCGTCAGGGCCGAATCGACAGAGAAGAACTGGTTCATCTTGTCCAGGCGCTGAATCGCCTGTTCTGTCAGCTTGCCGGCCGTTTCCGGGTCGCCGGCCTGCTGCAGGCTGGCAGCCTTCATCATCCGCGCACGTACCTGCAGGCCTTGGTCCTCGGGGTTTTCCTTGGCCACTTCGCTGAGCGTGGTGTTGATCTCGACCCGGGTACGGGCGTCCAGGCCGAAGCCTGCATTCTTGCTCATCAACGCCTGCACCAGGCCAAGGTTGTTTTCGGCATCCTTGTAGCGCGAACTCTGCCCCTGGTTCACCGCATGGCGGAACGCCTTCGATGCGCTTTCGAAGTCTTCGTTCTCCAGCGCCAGCTTGCCCAGCGTCGACTGCCGACGCACCGACAAAGGCGACAGGCGCACGGCTTCTTCAAGCAAGTTCTGCGCGCGCCGGGTATCACCCTGCGCCACCAGCACCTCGGCCATGCCATCGTAAAGGCCTGGCATGATCGGGAACGCCTTGAGCGCCTGCTCGTATACACCCTGGGCCTGGGCATTCTGACCACGCTTGTGCATCAGTGCGCCCAACGCGGCATATACCCACGGCTGCGGACGGCTGGCCAGGATGGCCTTGAGGAATTTTTCCAGTTCCTCGAAACGGTTGAGGTTGCGCAGGGCATCGGCCCGGTAGCGCAAGCACAAGGGTGCCAGACGCGGATCCTTCTTGCACAGCTCGGCGCAGGCCGCCAGTACTTCGGCCGGACGGTTGCGGTCCAGCGCCTGCAGGATCGGTTTTAGCAACGTCTTGCGCTGGAACAGTTTCTCGACGCGCTGGGCAAGGCCAACCCGGTTGAACGGTTTGGTCAGGTAGGCATCGGGCTCGTGCTCGATGGCGCTAAGGACAATCGCCTGACTGCTCTCGGCAGTGACCATGATGAACACGCACTCATGGCTGATGTGCTTGTCGATGATCAGGTCTTCAAGCACCTGCTGCCCGTTCTTCTTGCCATCGCCCAGATGGAAGTCCTGCAGGATGAAGTCATAGCGCTTCTGCGCGCACATGCGCAGCGCCTGCTCGCCGCTGTCAGCGGTGTCCACGTCGCGCACGCCCAACTCGCGCAACATGGAACGGGTCGACGTACGAAAGTCGGTAAAGTCGTCGACGATCAGAAAGCTCTTTTGCCCGTACTGCAGCATCAACACGACCTGCCTTGGAATGATTGAAAAATCGCGCGAGGCGATGCCACCGATCGCTGTATCGGCAGCTGGTCGGGAAAGATGAGGGTAGAGCATTGTCGGCCAAAAAATATGGCGTCAGGCCATCACTTTAACGAGCAATGACCTGCAGGGCCAGTATCACGCCAGCAACCCCAGGGATTTGGCCTTGGCCACCGCCTGGGTGCGCCGCTCCACGCCCAACTTGCTGTTGATGTGGCTGGCGTGGGTCTTCACCGTGTGCAGGGAAATGAACAGCCGCTCGCTGATCTGCTGATTGGAACAGCCTTGGGCAATCAGTTCGAGCACAGCCATTTCGCGGCCACTCAGCGCTTCGCCGTTGCCCGTACTGGCGATTGGCACTGGCGGCAGGTGCTTGAGCAGTTCCGCCTGAACCGGGCAAGCGGCGCCTGCCTGCAGTTGTTCCTGAAGCCATTGCGGGTGTTTTTCCAGCAGTGGCTGCATCGGCTGCATCACACCGCCATGCGCCGCTTCCAGCAAGCTTGGCAGCAACTGTGCGGCCTGCCCTTCCTTGCCTTCGTCCAACAGCAGGGAAAGCCATTGGCTCAAGGCGCTGACGGCGAGCATCATGCCGCCACTGGCCTGGCCGCGCTTTACCAGGCATGCCAGGCGCTGCACGGCATCGTCGCTACGCAACTGGATGCGATCGAGCGCTGCCTGCTGCAACGCAATGTGCAACGGCAGCAGCGTATGGAATTCCGGTGCCGCCGCCGGCTGCTCGCCGCCATAGGTCTGGCCCAGGCGCTGCAGCCAGGACTCCGCTAGGTCGGTACGTCCCTGGGCCAGCCACAGTTCGCATTTGACCAGGGTAATCATGGCCAGGTAGTAGACCGGGGGCACATCCCAGATGTGCATCAAGCGCTCGGCCTCGGCCAGTTCGGCAAAGGCCTCGGCAAAGTGACCTTCCCGGCCATCGAGCGTGGCAATCACGCAATGACCGATGAGCACACTGATGTCCCGGCACGCTCGCGCCTCACCCAGCCCGGCGCGCAAACGCGCGCGGCCCTGAGCTGGCTGCAGACGCGAGACCAGCAGGTAACCTTCGTAAAGCGTCAGCCGCGCACGCACGGCATACAGCCGCTGCGCCGAAAGCCCTTGCAGACGTTGTAGCCCCTGGCGCACTTCGTCCAGCGCGCGCAGCACCTCGCCACGGGCATGCAGCACCCGCGCCCGATCGTAATGCGCCAGCGCCTCGAACAAGGGGTTACCGACCCGCTGGGCCAGCTCCAGGGCCTCGCGGTTCCAGCCTCGGGCCCGCCAGAAGTCGCCATCGGCAATGGCCAGGTTGGACAGCGTCGACAAACACACCAGGCGTTGGCCGTAGCGCTTGCTCGGCAGGCTCTGTAACGCTTCGCCGCAATAGGCCAGGGTGCGCTCGCGGTCGCCACGGCCACGGGCAATGACCCCACTGAGTGCCAGCCATTGGGCCAGCATCGACTTTTGCGCGGTCGCCGAAGGCGCGGGCAGAAAGCGACTGAGGTAGCCGGCCAGTTCTTCGGCAGCATCCAGCTGGCAAGCCAGCCCCAACGCCCAGCTGTACAGCACGATCAGCCGCGGCGTGCTGATCAACAGACTGTCGGGCAGGTCCATCTTCCAACGCAGCAACATGCCGACGTTCTGCTCGGCCAGCAGTTGCTCTTCGGACAAACTTTGCACCAGGTCGGCGGCAACATCGAGGTGGCCGGCACGCAAAGCCTGCTCCACCGCCTCGTCCAGCAGGTCCTGAGCTTCAAACCAGCGGCAGGCCCGCAAATGCAGAGCGACCTGCGATTCGCTCGCCTGTCGGCTACGCAGCAGGTCGGAGAACAAATGGTGATAGCGGAACCAGTGCCCATGCTCGTCCAGCGGCACAAGGAACACCTGATGCGCCTGCAGGAAGGTCAGGACGGCGGCACTGTCGTGGCGGCCACGCATCGCATCGCAAAGCGGAGCGCAGAAACGCTCCTGGCAGGCGGTTTCGTACAAGAAAGCCTGCACGTCTGCAGGTAGCCTATCGATGACTTCTTCAAGCAGGTAGTCGCGGATCAGACCCTCGCCACCATGCAGCGCCTGGGGCAAGGCTTGCTCGTCGGCGCTGTCGCTGGCCGCCAGTTGCCAGAAACGCAGCCCGGCGACCCAGCCGTCGCTGCGCTGGATCAGGTTGTCCAGTGCCTGGCCGCGCAGGCCGGTAGGCTGGCGACCGATCACTGCCAGCGACTCATCCGCGGTGAGGCGCAGGTCCTGTTCGTTAAGCTCGACCAACTGTCGGGACAGGCGCAGCCGCGCCAGGTGCCAGTCTGGCCGCTGGCGGCTGGTCACCAGCAACACCAGGCCGGGTGGCAGATGATTGAGGAAGAACTGCAGGCAACGGTCAAGCACCGGCCCTTGGGCCAGGTGATAGTCGTCCAGTACCAGCAGCAGCGGCGTATCAGCTTGTAGGTACAGCGCCAGCTCGTCGAGCAGGCCGTCGAGCCACTCTTCAAAGGCAAACGGCTGATGGCGCTGGCGCATTTTCAGCAGGCCCATGGCCTGGCCGCCCAGTGCCGGGCAGTATTGCTGCAGGCCTTCAAGCAAGCGCTCAAGGAAGCGGCCAGGGTCGGCGTCCCGCTGGCTCAGGCCAAGCCACAGGCTACGCCAGTGCTCGGGCAGTGTTTCGCAAAACTCGATGGCCAGGGAGCTTTTGCCGAAACCCGCCGGGGCATTGACCAGCAGCAGCCGCCCGCCCAAACCGGCTTCCAGCCGCTGGCACAAACGCAGGCGCTGCACATGGCCATCCGGCAGCGGCGGCCGGAAGAAACGCCCGTCCCGCAGGCCAAGGGCCTGACTCGCGAATCCATGCGTACGGGACAGATCTGTCATGGCCGGCTCGTTCTGGTTGGAAGACAACGGCGGTATGGATGTTTGCGAGACTAGCCGTTAACGCTGCGCATTTGAAGATGATGGACGCAATTGGCATGGAAAAGACTGCGACAAAAAGCAACATGGCTGATGGACAGGGGCTGGGGCGGGGG
>NZ_JBYSYE010000033.1:0-71419 GCF_058782925.1 Pseudomonas sp. FW305-E2
CACTGATCTGCGGTGGACACACACACCGGCGTTGGACACAGGCCGTTGTAGGAGCGGGTTTACCCGCGAAGAGGCCCTAGAAGCTAGCACACCACTCACGCCACGCACCCTATTGGTGCGAGATGATCAAAAAACGCATCGTAAGGGTGCACTTTTACCCGCTAACCCAACGCCAAATGCCCGCAAACGCCCCCTTTTATCCCACCCTCGCCATTTTCGGGCACTGGCATGCAATTTGCTCCCTTGTGAGGCAGGTAAGCTTGGCCGACTATCCGCGCCCGGCAACACCCTTTTTCCAGGGCAGCGGCCCACCGCGCTCTAGACCATCCGGAGGACAACATGTCGAAGTCGGTTCAACTCATCAAAGATCATGACGTCAAGTGGATTGATCTGCGTTTCACGGACACCAAAGGCATTCAGCACCACGTGACCATGCCGTCGCGTGATGCGCTGGACGAAGACTTCTTCGAAGTCGGCAAGATGTTCGACGGTTCCTCCATCGCTGGCTGGAAAGGCATCGAAGCTTCCGACATGATCCTGATGCCGGTCGACGAAACCGCCGTTCTGGACCCGTTCACCGAAGAACCAACCCTGATCATCACCTGCGACATCGTCGACCCGTCGAGCATGCAGGGCTACGATCGCGACCCACGCGCCATCGCCAAGCGCGCTGAAGAGTACCTGAAGAGCACCGGCATCGGTGACACCGTATTCGCCGGCCCAGAGCCTGAGTTCTTCATCTTCGACGAAGTGAAGTTCCACTCGGACATCTCCGGTTCGATGTTCAAGATCTTCTCCGAGCAGGGCTCGTGGATGACCGGCGCTGACGTGGAAGGCGGCAACAAAGGCCACCGCCCGGGCGTGAAAGGCGGCTACTTCCCGGTTCCGCCGTTCGACCACGACCACGAAATCCGTACTGCCATGTGCAACGCTCTGGAAGAAATGGGCCAGACCGTTGAAGTTCACCACCACGAAGTGGCGACTGCCGGCCAGAACGAAATCGGCGTCAAGTTCAACACCCTGGTGAAGAAGGCTGACGAAGTACAAGCGCTGAAATACGTCGTGCACAACGTTGCCGACGCTTACGGCCGTACCGCCACCTTCATGCCGAAGCCACTTTACGGCGACAACGGCTCGGGCATGCACGTGCACATGTCGATCTGGAAAGACGGCAAGAACACCTTCTCGGGTGAAGGCTATGCCGGCCTGTCCGACACCGCCCTGTACTTCATTGGCGGTATCATCAAGCACGGTAAGGCCCTGAACGGCTTCACCAACCCGTCGACCAACTCGTACAAGCGTCTGGTCCCAGGCTTCGAAGCCCCGGTAATGCTGGCCTACTCGGCTCGCAACCGTTCCGCCTCGATCCGTATTCCTTACGTTGGCAGCCCGAAAGCCCGCCGTATCGAAGCACGCTTCCCGGACCCATCGGCCAACCCGTACCTGGCCTTCGCGGCCCTGCTGATGGCTGGCCTGGACGGCATCCAGAACAAGATCCACCCAGGCGACGCGGCCGACAAGAACCTGTACGACCTGCCGCCAGAAGAAGCCAAGAACATCCCGCAAGTGTGCGGCAGCCTGAAAGAAGCTCTGGAAGAGCTGGATAAAGGCCGTGCGTTCCTGACCAAGGGCGGCGTGTTCTCCGATGACTTCATCGATGCCTTCATCGAGCTGAAGAGCGAAGAAGAAATCAAGGTCCGTACCTTCGTACACCCGCTGGAATACGAGCTGTACTACAGCTGCTGATCTGATTGGCGCCTCGCGCCGATGACATGATCACAACGGCCTCCCTCGGGAGGCCGTTTTTGTTTTCATACATGCGAATCAGAACGCCCCTACAAGCAGCAGTTGGTCAACTGCGCACAATCCATTCTCCCTCTGTATGGAGAACACCATGCGCCTGGCCATCACGTCACTTTGCTTGCCGTTTGCCTTGATCGGCTGTATCGCTCCTGAAGCCTCCCAGCCTGAATTCAACCCACTCCTATCCAACATCGAGTACCGACTGGACCTGGCCAGCTCGGTTGCACTGCACAAGTGGGAACACAACCTTGCCGTAGCAGCGCCCGAGCGCGAGCGCGAAGTCCTTGCCCTGGTGCGCCAGCAGGCTGCCGACCATGACCTCAGCCCTGAACGCGCCGCAGCTTTCTTCAGCGACCAGATCGAGGCCAACAAGCTGATGCAATACACCTTGCTCGATCGCTGGGTCACGCTAGAGCAGAGGCCATCAGCAGCCGTCCTTGATTTGGTCGACCAACTGCGACCTCGTCTGGACAAGCTTCAGGCAACGCTTCTGTTCGAGTTGGGGCGCTTTGACCGGCACCCTCCAAAGGACTGCGCGCGTAAACTCGCCAACGCCCTGCACGCCCGCACCAATGACCCGATACGCCACCTTGTCCTGGTCCGGGCGACCGCACAGCTGTGCCCGAAACACTAGATGCGTCAATGCTCTATATTGGTGCATAACAACACCAAACGCTCCGCCATGCACCCCAAAACAGGTCGTGCGGAGCGCCCGCTCAGCACATTTTGATCCGATTAAGCGCAAATCCAGGCCTTTCTCAGCTATTTCCGCTTCTTTTCGGAGCCTTGGTTTGTTTCTTGCATTTTTTGCAGGAAGAGAGTCTCGCATCAGCGGATCCACAGCACGCCCGGTTCTGGCCCCAAGTGCCAGGCAAGCGCCAAACGAGGTCAACGACGCCTTATGACCATCAGCGATGCACAGCACCGTCTGCTTCTGGACAACCTGACCACCGCCACGTTGCTGCTCAACGCCGAGCTGCGCCTGGAGTACATGAACCCGGCCGCAGAAATGCTGCTGGCCGTCAGTGGCCAGCGCAGCCATGGGCAATTCATCAGCGAGCTGTTCACCGAATCGACCGAGGCGCTCAGTTCGCTGCGCCAGGCGGTCGAGCAGGCGCACCCGTTCACCAAGCGTGAAGCGCAGCTTACATCGCTGACCGGGCAGACCATCACCGTCGACTACGCGGTAACGCCGATACTGCATCAAGGCCAGACCCTGCTGTTGCTCGAGGTGCACCCGCGGGACCGTCTGCTGCGCATCACCAAGGAAGAGGCCCAACTGAGCAAGCAGGAAACCACCAAGATGCTGGTGCGCGGCCTGGCCCACGAAATCAAGAACCCCCTTGGCGGCATCCGCGGAGCGGCCCAGCTACTGGCCCGCGAACTGCCCGAGGAAGGGCTGCGCGACTACACCAATGTGATCATCGAAGAGGCCGACCGCTTGCGTAACCTGGTCGACCGCATGCTGGGCTCCAACAAGCTGCCGTCGCTGGCCATGACCAATATTCACGAAGTGCTGGAGCGGGTGTGCAGCCTGGTCGATGCCGAAAGCCAAGGGTGCATCACTTTGGTGCGCGATTACGACCCAAGCCTGCCGGACGTGCTGATCGACCGAGAACAGATGATTCAGGCCGTACTCAACATCGTGCGCAACGCCATGCAGGCGATCAGCTCACAGAATGAGCTGCGCCTGGGTCGCATCACCTTGCGCAGCCGTGCCCTGCGCCAGTTCACCATCGGTCACGTGCGTCACCGCCTGGTAGCGCGGGTAGAAATCATCGACAACGGCCCGGGCATCCCGCCGGAACTGCAGGACACCCTCTTCTATCCCATGGTCAGTGGCCGCCCGGACGGTACCGGGCTGGGCCTGGCCATTACCCAGAACATCATCAGCCAGCACCAGGGCCTGATCGAGTGTGAAAGCCACGCTGGCCATACCGCCTTCTCGATTTACCTGCCTCTGGAACAAGGAGCCACCGCCTCATGAGCCGAAGTGAAACCGTATGGATCGTCGACGATGATCGCTCCATCCGCTGGGTCCTGGAAAAAGCCCTGCAACAGGAAGGCATGACCACCCAGAGCTTCGACAGCGCAGACGGTGTCATGGGACGCCTGGCACGCCAGCAACCCGACGTGATCATTTCCGACATTCGCATGCCTGGCACCAGCGGCCTCGACCTGCTGGCGCAGATCCGCGAGCAACACCCGCGCCTGCCGGTCATCATCATGACCGCCCACTCCGACCTGGACAGCGCCGTGGCCTCGTACCAAGGCGGTGCCTTCGAGTACCTGCCCAAGCCATTCGACGTCGACGAAGCGGTATCGCTGGTCAAGCGCGCCAACCAGCACGCCCAGGAGCAGCAAGGCCTGGATGTGCCACAGAACCTGGCGCGCACCCCGGAAATCATTGGTGAAGCCCCGGCGATGCAGGAGGTGTTCCGCGCCATCGGCCGCCTCAGCCACTCCAACATCACCGTGCTGATCAATGGCGAGTCCGGCACCGGCAAAGAACTGGTGGCCCACGCCCTGCACCGGCACAGCCCACGCGCAGCATCGCCGTTCATTGCCCTGAACATGGCCGCCATCCCCAAGGACTTGATGGAGTCGGAGCTGTTCGGCCATGAGAAAGGCGCCTTCACAGGTGCTGCCAACTTGCGTCGCGGCCGTTTCGAGCAGGCCGATGGTGGCACGCTGTTCCTCGACGAAATCGGGGACATGCCTGCCGACACCCAGACCCGCCTGCTGCGTGTGCTGGCCGATGGCGAGTTCTACCGCGTGGGCGGCCATGTGCCGGTCAAGGTCGACGTGCGCATCATCGCCGCCACCCACCAGAACCTGGAGTCACTGGTGCAGGCCGGTAAGTTCCGTGAGGACTTGTTCCACCGCCTGAACGTGATCCGTATCCATATTCCGCGCCTGGCCGACCGCCGCGAGGATATCCCCGCCCTCGCCCGCCACTTCCTTGCCCGGGCGGCCCAGGAGCTGGCAGTCGAGCCGAAGATCCTCAAGCCGGAGACTGAAGAGTTCATCCGCAACCTGCCATGGCCGGGCAATGTGCGGCAGATGGAGAACACCTGCCGCTGGATCACCGTGATGGCCTCCAGCCGCGAAGTGCTGATCGGCGACCTGCCACCCGAACTGCTGAACCTGCCACAAGACGCCGCGCCGGTAACCAACTGGGAGCAGGCCCTGCGCCAGTGGGCCGACCAGGCATTGGCGCGCGGGCAGACCAGCCTGCTGGACAGTGCAGTGCCGAGCTTTGAACGGATCATGATCGAAACGGCACTCAAGCACACCGCCGGCCGCCGTCGCGATGCCGCGCTGTTGCTGGGTTGGGGGCGCAATACCCTGACGCGCAAGATCAAGGAGCTGGGGATGAATGTGGCCGGGGGGGATGATGAGGAAGGTGATGACCACTGAGCTCTGAATTAGCTTTTTAGATTGCTGGGGCTGCTTTGCAGCCCATCGCGACACAAGGCCGCTCCCACAGGATCACCTCTGCCCCCTGGCTGATGCGATCCTGTGGGAGCGGCCTTGTGTCGCGATGGGGCGCAAAGCGGCCCCAGTCATTTCAGCCTTCTGAATGCACCGTTCCTGTGCCGGCTGCACCTCTCGAAGGCACAAATCCCCTCAAAATCCGGCCAAATCACCCGCTAAGCCCAGTATTCACGGCTTTTGCAAAACTGGCACGCCCCCTGCAATAAGCAATACATCTCCAGTTTCGGGGGCCCTGGTACAGGCAGGCCGGGTGAACCCCTCTTTTATTTGCAGCACCGCCGCTTTTGGGGACCTCGGTACAGGCAGGCCGGGACATCCCCCCTTTATACGCAGCACCCCTTTTGGGGACCCTGGTACAGGCAGGCCGGGATATCCCCTCTTTTATTCGTGCAGTTTCACTTGCACCCGCCAGCGCCCAGCGTCCTCTGCACCGGCCCATTCGCCGTGCAGGGGGCGCGCGGCCACCACCGTCAACAACAAACCTTCCTTGCTGTGCTGTACCCGCCAGCTCACCGGCTTGCCCTGCAGGCTGAGCTGCCCTTGCTGAGCCTTGCCCTGGGCCTGAAACAGCAACGCCACCGTCCCTTCCACGTTCTCGCCATGCAGCTTGGGCTCTTCGTTGAACCACAGCTCCAGGCCATCCTGCGTCGCTTGCACCTGCTGCAGCTCACGCTCGTCCGGCGTAGTCAGGCGACCGATCATCAGCCCTACCATCAAGCCAACGATCGCCAACGACAGCATCACCCGTGGGAAGGCCTTCGAACGCACGTCCGGTTCAGGGGTAGAATGCCCGTCATCTTCACGTTTGGAGCCGTGCATGTTTCACGTCATCCTTTTTCAACCAGAAATTCCGCCGAATACCGGCAACATCATTCGTCTATGCGCCAACAGCGGCTGTGCCCTGCACCTGATCGAACCCATCAGTTTCGAACTGGATGACAAGCGCCTGCGCCGCGCAGGGCTGGACTACCACGAGTATGCCACGCTCAAGCGCCACGAGAGCTTGGCCGGATGCCTGGAAAGCCTTGGCAACCCACGGTTGTTCGCCTTTACCACCAAGGGCTCGCACCCGTTCCACGAAGTGGCCTTCCAGCCGGGCGACGCCTTCTTGTTCGGGCCAGAGAGCCGCGGGTTGCCGGCCGAGGTGCTGGATAGCCTGCCGGCCGAGCATCGCCTGCGCCTACCGATGCGGCCAGGGTGCCGTAGCCTGAACCTGTCCAATACCGTGGCGGTGACGGTGTATGAGGCGTGGCGGCAGAACGGGTTTGCCGGGAGCTGATGTGTTGCCTGTGCGGGCCTCTTCGCGGGTAAACCCGCTCCTACGCAGGCCGAGAGAACGGCGCAATCCCCTGTAGCGGGTTTACCCGCGAAGAGGCCCGCGCCGGCAACAAAAAAGCGCCCCGAGAGGCGCTTTCTTGATACCGGCAGTAATTACTGCACAGTAGGCGCTTCACCCGCTTCCTGCATACGCTGCATTTCTTGCGCGTACAGGGCGTCGAAGTTGACCGGCGACAGCATCAGCGCCGGGAACGAACCGCGGGTCACCAGGCTGTCCAGGGCCTCACGGGCATAAGGGAACAGGATGTTCGGGCAGAACGCACCCAGGGTGTGGCTCATCGAAGGCGCATCGAGGTTGGCGATCAGGAAGATACCGGCCTGCTGCACTTCAGCAATGAAGGCCACTTCATCACCGTTCTTGACGGTAACCGACAGGGTCAGCACGACCTCGTGGAAGTCACCTTCCAGGGATTTCTGCTTGGTGTTCAGGTCCAGGGCAACGCTCGGTTCCCAGGTCTGACGGAAGATCTGCGGGCTTTTCGGGGCCTCGAACGACAGGTCGCGCACATAGATGCGCTGCAGGGAGAACTGAGGGCTGTTGTCTTCTGCAGCAGCGCCGTTGGTCTGTTGGTCAGTCATGTCAGATCCTTATCCTAATGTTTTTGAATGCAGTGCAAATCAGGCCGCCAGCAACGCGTCGAGCTTGCCCGCGCGCTCCAGGGCATAGAGGTCATCGCATCCACCGACATGGGTACTGCCGATCCAGATCTGCGGCACCGACGTACGGCCGGCTTTCTGACTCATCTCGGCGCGAACCTGCGGTTTGCCGTCGACCTTGATTTCCTCGAAGGCCACGCCCTTGCTCTCGAGCAGGTACTTGGCACGCATGCAGTAGGGGCAGTAGTCGCTGGAATAGACGATGACAGGCTTCATATCACTTCACCAGGGGCAGGTTATCGGCTTTCCAGCTGGAAACGCCACCGCTCAGTTTGGCGGCGTTGTAACCAGCTTTGAGCAGCTCGCGGCAAATGGTGCCGGACTGCTGGCCCATCGCGTCGACGACGATCAAGGTCTTTTCTTTATGCTTGCCCAGCTCGGTCATGCGGTTGGCCAGCTTGTCCTGCGGGATGTTCACCGCGCCGACGATGTGACCGGCGGAGTATTCCTTGGCCGGGCGAATATCGATCACCAGGGCCTTCTCGGCATTGACCAGGGCTGTCAGTTGGCCATTAGTCAGGCTCTGGCCACCACGACGGATTTCATTGACGAGCAGCAGGACCAGCAGAATGAGGAAGATCGCAACCAGGATGTAGTGATCTGTCGCGAATTGAATCAGGTGAGCAACCATCAGCGGTGTTCCAGGCGATTGAAAATGCCGGCCAGTATACACAGCCCCTTGGTGCCACCAAAGCCCGACGGGCCGGCCACAAAACCACCTTCATGTTGCTACCACAGGTGCGCCGGTCGGTGGAATGGGACGAATTTTAGCCGCAGGTGGCGTATTTGCCCTAAAATGCGTGTCTTTATCATCTTTGAACAACCGTGAGTTTGATTGATGACGAGCACGCCCAAACCCCTGGTCCTGATTATCCTGGATGGCTTCGGCCATAGCGATATCCCCGAACACAACGCCATCTTTGCCGCCAATAAACCGGTCTATGACCGCCTGTGCGCCACCCAGCCGCACGGCCTCATTTCCGGCTCGGGCATGGATGTCGGCCTGCCGGACGGGCAAATGGGCAACTCGGAAGTCGGTCATATGAACCTCGGCGCAGGTCGCGTCGTGTATCAGGACTTCACGCGGGTGACCAAGGCCATCCGCGACGGCGAGTTCTTCGAAAACCCGGTACTGACCGGTGCTGTGGACAAGGCAGTCGGTGCTGGCAAAGCCGTGCACATCCTCGGCCTGCTGTCCGATGGTGGCGTACACAGCCACCAGGACCACTTGGTGGCCATGGCCAAACTGGCCGCCCAGCGTGGCGCTGAAAAGATCTACCTGCACGCCTTCCTCGATGGCCGGGACACCCCGCCACGCAGCGCGCAGTCGTCCATCGAACTGCTCGACGCCACCTTCGCCAAACTGGGCAAGGGCCGCATTGCCAGCCTGATCGGCCGCTACTACGCCATGGACCGCGACAATCGCTGGGACCGCGTCAGCGCCGCCTACAACCTCATCGTCGACAGCACTGCCGAGTACACCGCTGACACGGCCCTGGCAGGCCTTGAAGCGGCTTACGCCCGCGACGAAAGCGACGAGTTCGTCAAGGCCACGCGCATTGGCGAAGCCGTCAAGGTCGAAGATGGCGATGCCGTGATTTTCATGAACTTCCGCGCCGACCGCGCTCGCGAACTGTCGCGTGCATTCGTAGAGCCAGACTTTACGGAATTCGCCCGTGCGCGCCTGCCGAAGATGGCGGCGTACATCGGCCTGACCCAGTATTCGGCGAAGATCCCGGCACCGGCAGCCTTTGCCCCGTCCAGCCTGAACAACGTGCTGGGCGAATACCTGGCGAAAAACGGCAAGACCCAGCTGCGCATCGCCGAAACCGAGAAATACGCCCACGTCACCTTCTTCTTCTCGGGTGGCCGTGAAGAGCCGTTCGAAGGCGAAGAACGCATCCTGATCCCGTCGCCGAAGGTCGCCACCTATGACCTGCAACCGGAAATGAGCGCACCAGAGGTGACCGATCGCATCGTCGAAGCTATCGAACAGCAGCGCTTCGACGTCATCGTGGTCAACTACGCCAACGGCGACATGGTCGGCCACACCGGCGTGTTCGAGGCGGCGGTCAAGGCCGTCGAAGCACTGGATACCTGTGTAGGGCGCATTGTCGATGCACTGGACAAGGTCGGCGGCGAGGCCCTGATCACCGCTGACCACGGCAACGTCGAGCAGATGGAAGACGAGTGCACCGGCCAGGCGCACACCGCGCACACGACCGAGCCGGTACCGTTCATCTATGTGGGCAAGCGCAACGTGAAAGTGCGTGAAGGCGGCGTGCTGGCAGACGTGGCGCCGACCATGCTGAAGCTGCTTGGGCTGGAAAAGCCGGTGGAAATGACCGGTACCTCGATTCTGGACGACGCCTGAATGTCGAAAGGGGCTGCGTTGCAGCCCCAATTGCACATGAATTCCAGACAAACGCCCCCCTGCATCCGCAGCGAGGCGTTTTTTTTGCCTGCCCAGGCGGGCATACTAGGCCAGTCTCCATCCTTGGTACGCCAAACCCCATGCTTCGCGCCCTGATCCTCCTAGCCCTGTCTTGCCTGCTCAGCCCGGCCTTCGCCGATGAGCGTGCGCAGACCCAGCAGCAACTGGATGCCACCCGCCAGGACATTGCCGAGCTCAAGAAAACGCTGAGCAAGCTCCAGGAAGAAAAGGCAGGTGTGCAAAAAGACCTCAAAGCCACCGAAACCGACATCGGCAACCTCGAAAAGCAGGTGGAGGCCCTGCAGCAAGAACTAAAAAAGACTGAAGGCGAGCTGGAGCGCCTTGATACCGAGAAAAAAAAACTCCAGAGCGCCCGCGTTGAACAACAACGACTGATCGCCATTCAGGCCCGTTCGGCTTACCAGAACAACGGTCGCGAGGAATACCTCAAGCTGCTGCTCAACCAGCAGAACCCCGAGAAATTCGCCCGCACCCTCACCTATTACGACTACCTGAGCAAGGCGCGCCTGGAGCAATTGCGCACCTTCAACGAGACCTTGCGCCAACTGGCCAACGTCGAACAGGAAATTTCCAGCCAGCAACAACAACTGCTGGCCCAACGCACCGACCTCGACAGCCGCCGCCAGGCCCTGGAAACCGAGCGCGCCAAGCGCCAGCAGGTACTGGCAAAGCTCAACAGCGATGTAAAAGACCGCGATCAGAAGCTGCAAGCGCGCGAACAGGACCAGGCCGACCTGGCCAAAGTCCTGAAGACCATCGAGGAAACCCTCGCCCGCCAGGCGCGTGAAGCTGAAGAGGCACGCAAGAAGGCCCTGCTGGCACAGCAGGAAGCAGAAAAACGCCGCCAGCAGGAAGCGCTGGCCGCCGCCGCTGCCCGCGACCGGGCCCGTGAGCCCGCAGAGCCAGTGGAACCGCCGAAAAAGGCCCGCACCACCCTCGGGCCGATGGTTTCCAGCGATGGCGCGAACTACGGCGGCGCATTTTCTGCTGCGCGGGGCAAACTTCCATGGCCAGTCAATGGTCGATTGCTGGCACGCTTCGGTGATGCCCGCGGTAGCGACGCTCGTGCCAAGTGGGACGGGGTTATGATTAGCGCCAACCCAGGCACCCAGGTACGTGCCGTGCACGGCGGGCGTGTGGTATTCGCGGACTGGTTGCGCGGCGCCGGGCTTCTGGTCATTCTCGACCATGGCAACGGTTACCTGAGCCTGTACGGCCACAACCAGAGCCTGCTCAAGAATGCCGGTGATATCGTCAAGGCCGGTGAAGCCATTTCCACCGTTGGCGACAGCGGTGGCCAGGACGCGGCAGGCTTGTATTTCGCTATCCGCCAGCAAGGCCGGCCTGCCGACCCTTCGCAGTGGTGCCGGGGCTAGGCTCTGTACGAAAAGTCTTGAGACGCAGGTCAGGCAAGGCGAAAACAGCCGAGGAACGGCCGGGGTCGCGCCCGACTGTACTGGAGTACATGAGCATTCCGAGGCTGTTTTCAACGCAGCATGAACAAGTATCAAGGCTTTTCGTACAAAGCCTAGTCACATTTCTACGGCGCAGCCTGAGTGCTGCGCCGATGCTCCCCAGGGAGCGCTTACAGGATCAGGAGTTCGTTCGACATGCTGCACTCGCCTCGTCTCACCCAGCTGGCCCTGTCCATCGCCCTGGCGGTCGGCGCGCCCCTGGCCACCGCCGCAGAGCCGGCCAAGGCCGCCGCAGTGCCAGCCACCGAGGTGACCGCCAAGGCGCCACTGCCGCTGGAAGAACTGCGCACCTTCGCCGAGGTCCTGGACCGCATCAAGGCCGCCTACGTCGAACCCGTAGACGACAAGACCCTGCTGGAAAACGCCATCAAGGGCATGCTCAGCAACCTTGACCCGCATTCGGCCTACCTTGGCCCCGAGGACTTCCAGGAGCTGCAGGAAAGCACCAGCGGCGAGTTCGGCGGGCTGGGTATTGAAGTAGGCCAGGAAGACGGCTTCATCAAGGTGGTTTCGCCAATCGACGACACCCCAGCCTCGCGGGCCGGCGTGCAGGCTGGTGACTTGATCGTCAAGATCAACGGCGCCCCGACCCGCGGCCAGACCATGACCGAGGCGGTCGACAAGATGCGCGGCAAGGTCGGCGAGAAAATCACCCTGACCTTGGTACGCGACGGCGGCAACCCGTTCGACGTGAACCTGACCCGTGCAGTCATTCAGGTCAAGAGCGTGAAGAGCCAGCTGCTGGAGAACGATTACGGCTACATCCGTATCACCCAGTTCCAGGTCAAGACCGGTGACGAAGTGGGCAAGGCCCTGGCCAAGCTGCGCAAGGACAACGGCAAGAAGCTGCGCGGGGTGGTGCTGGACCTGCGCAACAACCCAGGCGGCGTGTTGCAGTCGGCAGTGGAAGTGGCCGACCACTTCCTGACCAAAGGTCTGATCGTCTACACCAAGGGCCGCATCGCCAACTCCGAGCTGCGTTTCTCGGCCGACCCGGCCGATGCCAGCGCAGGCGTGCCGCTGGTGGTACTGATCAACGGTGGCAGTGCATCGGCATCGGAAATTGTCGCCGGCGCCCTGCAGGACCAGAAGCGCGCCGTGCTGATGGGCACCGACAGTTTCGGCAAAGGCTCGGTGCAGACCGTGCTGCCACTGGCCAACGACCGCGCCCTGAAGCTCACCACTGCGCTGTACTACACCCCCAACGGCCGCTCGATCCAGGCTCAGGGCATTGTCCCGGACATCGAGGTGCGCCCGGCCAAGCTCACCGCCGAAGCCGACACTGAAAACTTCAAGGAAGCCGACCTGCAGGGCCACCTGGGCAACGGCAACGGCGGCGCCGACCGCCCGACCGGCAGCAGCAAGCGCAAGGAGCGCCCGCAGGATGACGACTTCCAGCTGAGCCAGGCACTGAGCCTGCTCAAGGGCCTGAACATCACCAAGGGCGACTGATCCACCCTATGCGTTATCTGCTGTGTCTGTTGTTTTGCCTGATGGCCGGAATCGCGCAAGCGGCGCCGGCCAACAAGGCCTACATGAGCATCATCATCGACGACCTGGGCCAGAGCCCCGAGCGTGACAGCCGTACCCTGGCCCTGCCCGGGCCGGTGACCATGGCGATCATGCCCGACACCCCGCATGCCACCGACTTTGCCCGCCAGGCGCACAAGGCCGGCAAGACGGTGATCCTGCACATGCCCATGGACCCGGCCACCGGGCCCTATGCCTGGCACCCGGGCATCGCCATCGAAGAACTGGCGCGGCGCCTGGACGCAGCATTGGTCAAGGTGCCCTACGCCGCCGGCATCAACAACCACATGGGCAGCCGCATGACCGCACAGCGTGAACCCATGGCGTGGTTGATGGGCGAGCTGCAGCGGCGCCATCTGTTCTTTGTCGACAGCCGCACCAGTGCCGCCACGGTCGCCGCAGCCGAGGCTCAAGCACACGATGTCGCGCATGTGTCACGGGATGTATTTCTGGATGACGTGCGCACGCCGGAAGCCATCGACGCTCAGCTGCAACAGGGTATTGCACTGGCCCGCAAGCAAGGCTCGGCCGTATTGATCGGCCACCCCTACCCGCAGACACTAGCGGTACTGGAAAGTCAAATTCCACGGCTCAAGCAATTGGGGATCGAACTGGTCACGCTGCAACAGATGATCGCCACACGTGGCAACCAGGCCATGCCTGCACACGGCAAACATGGCCGTTACAGCAACCGCTAACATTCGCTGATCGCGGCGCTGGGCCACCCGGGCGAATGTTCAGAGGTTGAACGGAATGACATCCTTGGCCTGTGCATAGGTCAGGTTACCCCGATAAATGCTCAGTACCTGCCCCTCGCTCGCCGCCTTCATTTGCTCGCGATACCCCATCTTGCGCTGGCTCCACAGCTTGAGATGGCCTTTGCCAAACGCCGTCGGCGCCGCCTGCGAGTCGGCAAAATGGAAATGCGCGGCCCACAAGGGTTTACCTCGACTCTCACCGGGCGCACGCAACAGGCTGATCCGGTACTCGTCCAGATAGCCATCGGAAACCACCTGCCGAGGCCCGACATATTCCACGGCGAGCAGCCCCTGTTGATGGAGAAAATTGAGCCCTCTGGAACCTGGATAGCGCGTCTTGCTGTAAAGCGCTACCAAACAGTCGCGGCGGGCCTGACGCAACTGAATCAGCGCATCGTCCATGCCCGCCAGCAGCGCGTGCTCGGCGTTGGCATCGCTGAGCTGTTCACGCAGCTCGGCCACTTCGTTGATCTGGCCGTCCAGCATCGACATCAGGCCCATGTCGTCAGCATCCTTGGCAACCAGGGCTCTGGCTTGAGCGATGACATTTTCGTTCTGTGCCAGCATGGCCTCGGCCAGCTCCCGGTTGTTCCTTTCGGACTCCGGCGTAGAAGTCCGCGATGGCTGTTCCGGTTCGCCCGCGGCTACCTCTTCAACCCAGGTGTTTCCCTGTTTCTGGAAGCGATGCAGCGCGCTCTTGTTGAAAGCCGCTACAACTTGCAGCACAGCCTGCCCCTCGACCACCGATTCGCTGCCAATGACTATCTGACCAGCCCGCGTATGGGCCACCTGCAGGCTCTTTCGTGAATAAACCGCACGACGTGTGCCACGGACCTGCCCGTCCGCCTGCTCGCGCATGGCCTCGACCAACGCCTCACCGGCTATGGTTTTCAGTTCCACCATCTGTTGCTTGTAGGCCTCAAGGCGCTGGACATCGATGAGCTTGCTGCCGAGTGTCTTGATCCGTTCGGCGTTGAGAATCGCCGCGAGGTATTCGTCCCACGCACTTTGCAGCACCTCGATTCGTTCGGCGACAGGCAAGTCACAGAACATCAGCAGATGATGCGTTTGTGCGGCCACCCGCAGACGCTGACTGGCGAGCGCATGGCGGAAGATCATGTAGTGCTGGGTAGGCGTGCCTTTGTGCCACTGCAGGGCCAGCTCGACCAGGCCCATGGCCTGGAAAAAACGGATGTTGATCGTGGTCGTCTTACGGCTCGCGATAATGCTCGAGACGGTCAGAGTGGAATTGATGTAAGGCACTTGCATGTCGATATCGGTGATGGCCAACAGGCGATCCAGCTGGCTGGAGACATTGATGATCCTGGGCTGCTCTTCAAGCAACTTCTCCAACATCGTCCGGAACCTGACATACAACTCGGCCTGTTTCTCTGGCGGTGCGTCATTGAGCGCATTGGTGAGTTGGTCGTATTCCCTGAACCCTCCCAAGGCCAGGAGCTCATCAATGAAGAACATGCCAAAGCTGATCAGGTTCTTGCGGACCTGGCCCAAGAGTATCCGTTGATCTCTCACGCTGCCGACGTGCGTCGAGGCGCTCGACTTGTCAAGCACGTAGGTAATGTTGCGTTCGGCCTCGAGATAATCAAGGAACAATCTCTCGTTCAAGGGCAGGCGCTGGTTGCGCAACGTATTCGTCTGCTCTTGCAACTGCTGGAACTTGAGCTTGAACAACGCGGTAGCCTGCTCGAATTGCGCACGTTCGTCTGGGTCGGTGGGTGGCGCCTTTTGCAACCGATCCTCGACTTTTTTAACCGGATCACGCAAACCGACAATCTGCTCGCTCAACGCGTTGAAATCCTTCGTGGCAGCCTCCGCGGTCAAGATAAGCCGCTCTATCTCGGCCTGAGCCTTGGCGATCGGCCCGCTAAGCTTCTTGCGCAGTCGCTCGCGGGCCAACTCGCCGGAGCGATCATTGCCACCGTGCAAGCGCGAATTATTGAGGTGCCAGACATCGCCGTCGCGCATCAGGTAGGGCCCAACCGTGCCGTCCGAACCGATGATGCGAAACGCTGCGTTATCAAGGCTGACTCGGTAGACATTACCGTCCAGAGACACATAGAAATCATCCCCAATCCGCACCAGCCCCGCAGCCACGCCCTGCGTCTGCGGTTTACGCCCCTCCAGCGAAACGCTGGCCGCCAACGCCCGCATTTGGCCGCGCTGGGCACTCGACAGGCCGTTGAGCCCCCCAGCCCCACGCCAGGAAAAGTCGAGGTGGGTGTTGGCCATCGCCTGCAGGCTGTCGACCGAGACGCTGGGCTCCCGCGTCGCGGTGGAAAGGTTCGCCAGCTCGATCCCATCGCCTGCAGCTGGCCCCTGGAGCAGCGATGGCGGCAGGTCGCCAGAGACGGGCGGGGCTGCCAGCTTCGGCGTCTGCAGGTGTATCAGCGCCAGCAAGGTGTTGTTCAGCACATCGACCATCGCCTGGATGCGCTCGTCGAAATGTGAACTGGCCAGGCCATGCACATCGTTGATCAAGCTGCGCATGCCGATATAGAGCCAGGCAACCGAGGTGAGCGGCCCCGGTAACACCGGAAACACAACATTCAGCAGTTCCCAGGAAAATGCCGTGACCAGCCGCCAGCGCACCTCGCTGTTGCTCATGGCGCTGCGATCCGCCAGCTCCAGCAACATCCGGCCCTTGGCTTCGAACATCTGCCGATCCACGTCCCGCGCCCAGAATTGCAGCGCCAACTGAACAGGCTGCGGTTTCTCCGGGAGGGTGTAAGGGTCGAGCAGCCATTGGGGCAGGTGCGGCTCCCGGAAGCCGCCATTATCGTAGACCGCGCGCTGAGCTTGCTCGATCCACAGCAGCACACTGTCCTGCAACGCCCCCGGGCGGCTGATCGCATCCAACAGTGCCTGAGCGCTGCCGAACTGAATCAGCGCCTTTTCGGTGTACAGCGGGCAGTACAACAGATGAACACCCAACTCGATGATTTCGATCACGTAGAAACCATGCGCCACGTCGACCCTCTCTGATGTCGGCGAGCGTTTGAACGCAAGCGGTGCAATCCGCACAGCGGCTGCACCTTCTTGGCCGCTACGGCAGAATTCTGCCAGGGCGCCGTAAGCGAACTTGTCGAGCCGTTTGACGGCACGCGCCCGCGCAGCATCGAACATCAGTGTGATACGCCAGCGTATGGCAAATGCCGAGATGTGTTCGGCCCGGCTCGCCGAGCGATCGATCATCGACTGTACATGACGTGGATAACTGCCGCCGATGTCGACTCGCTGTACCAGCTCACGGACGTAATCAATGGTCATCCACTTCATGATCAGCTGGTTTTCACGGTGCGCGATGTGTGTCACCACCCCTCCTGCGGTGGCATCCAGGCGGCCGATCGCCAACTGCGTCAAAGTCAGCTTCTTGTCGCCGGTCTTCTGGCCGAAGCCCAGCCCGTGACCGTCACTGACAAAGCGCTCGACAGTGAGGATAAGGTCATCAGGAAAGTAATTGGCGTCCACCGGGTGGTCATGCAGCATCTCCTCGCGCAGGCGCGTCGCCGCATAGGTGTGCAAGTCCGGCAGACCGTCCTGAATGCCCTGGGCTGGGGTGCGCTGTTGCAGTAGCGACAAGTCGAGCATGGCTTGTAGGTAGGCGGTCTGGCTATCCGTATCGGCTCGCGACAGGCCCTTGGGGAGCGCCAAGCCCAGCCCACCGGAGCCATAGTCACTGAACTCGGCAAAAAAGGACGCGGGGTCGCAGGCCAAATGGCAGTAATGCTCCAGTTGGTCGACGCTGTCGATCGCACTCCAGCGCAGGCGGGCCACGCGCTCGAGCAAGATTTCCAGCAACAAGGCGCTGTACAGGGCGAAAGCGTCGCCCTCCACAGTCAGGCCTTGCCAGCTCAACTCATCAAACCGGTAACGTCCCGCCATCTGCATTTGCAACGCCGAGCCGAACGCAGCCTGGGCGTCGAAACTGCGGACCAAGCCTTCGGGAGAACACCAGAGTGTCAGTTCGCGAACTTCACTGGAGGCGGTAATCAGCAAACCGGGCAACAGCTCATGGAACGTGTCTTTACCCTCACGTAACGCCACCCGCACCAGCTGCACATCGAGCCCGGTACGGTTGCCCATCATCAGGTCACGCAGCAGCTTGCGTTGTTCGTCGTCCAGCGCTTCGTCCTTCAGGCCGTCGAGCAGGTTGGCGCGCAACAACTGCTGCAACCACAGGTCCCGGTCGATCGTGGCGTCGCCGTTCCAATAGTCGATCTGCGCTTGCTGGAAGTGCCAAAGCAGCATCGGCAGCAACGCGTTGAGGCCATCGGTCAGGCGCGCGGGCTCGATCAAATCGCCCTCAGCAGTTTCGAAGCTCGACTCGATGGCGAAAAAGCGCCTGGGCGGGTTCAGGCTAAGGCGGTAGTCACCCGCTGGGGTGAGGTCCAGTGGTTTAGCCTCAAGCAGGGCCTGCAGCACAACATCCACCAGCGGCTGAGGGTGCCAGACACCATCCGGCTGCATGGACATCAGGTACAGCGGTGCAGCCGAGGTCATTTCAGGGCGATGCACGCCAACCAGAGGATAGTGCTCCAGGATCACCTTCATGATCTGTTCACCTGCGACCTGCCGGAATGCAGGACGGCTGGCGAACTGGGCGGCGACTGCGTGATTGAGGTTGTGCGCGTGAGTGGCGGGCATGACCAGGACTCGTTGTGGAATGAACCACAAAGCGTCCTGGAGATGTTATCGAATGAGGTGCTACATATTGCTGCTGGCAAGCCGCGACACCTGGCAGTGCGGCGGCCTGCCGGGAAGTCAGCTATAGACGCGGCCAAGCACCTGGCGATGGCTCTCGAACTGATCGAGCACATCACGCACGATCTGGTCTGGGGCAAAGCCCATCAGGTCGTACTCCTGACTGCCGTCATGCAGGTAGACCTCGGCGCGGTAGAAGCGCTGGCGCAGTTCAGGCTCACCCTCGACCGGCGCCTCGCTCGACGCGGCCATATAGCCGTCAAGGCTCACTTCGTAGACGAAAGGGTTGCCTTCTTCCATCATCACCCGCAAGCCCATCAGGTTGCGCGACTGGCCAACGCGGGTTTCCACCTCGAAGCCCTGCGTCTGCAGCTGTGCAGCGGCTTCTTTCAACGCCGGGCTGACCTGCTTGTCCATGAAACGCTGCACCACGGCCTGGGTCGGCTGCAGTTCCAGCTGGGTCAGGCGCTCGCTAAAGCCGCGACGGCCACGGGCGGCCAGTTCGGCGCGCTCCTGCTCGATCACCACGTCCTGCTTCATGGCCTTGTACAGGCCGAACATGAACAGCACCAGCACCACCGAGAATGGCAGGCCCGCCAGCACGACCATGGTCTGCATGGCTTCGAAGTTACCGGCAAACAGCAGGCCGATCGTGACCAGGGTGATCACCACGGACCAGAACACCACCATCCAGTGCGGGGCATCCTCGTCGACCTTGCCGCCTGTGCACGACAGGTTGGCCATCATCACCGCGCCGGAGTCGGCCGGTGTGAGGAACAGCACGAAACCGACGAACACTGCCACACCAATGACGATCTTGGCTGCCGGGAAGTATTCCAGCAGCTGGTAGATCGACATCGATGGCTGTTCCAGCGCAGTCTTGCCCAGCTCCACGGCGCCCTGGTTGATCACCAGGTCCAGTGCGGTGTTGCCGAAGATCGACAGCCAGGCCAGGGTGAAGCCCAGCGGGATCAGCAGCACACCCATCACCAGTTGGCGCACGGTGCGGCCCTTGGAAATACGCGCAATGAACATGCCGACGAATGGGCCCCAGGAGATCCACCAGGCCCAGTAGAACACGGTCCACAGGCCCAGCCAGCGCTCCGACTTGCCGGCTTCGCCTTCATACACATAGAGGTCGAAGGTTTTCAGCACGATGCCGTTCAGGTAGTCGCCGACGTTCTGCACGAAGCCGTTGAGTAGGTGCAGGGTTTCGCCGCCCAGCAGCACGAAGATCAACAGGCCGCTGAACAGCATGATGTTCAGGTTGGACAGGCGGCGAATGCCGTTTTCCACACCCGATACCGCTGCCACGGTAGCCACGCCAGCCATGACCAGGATCACCACCAGCAGGTTGGTCTTGCTGTGGTCCATGCCGAACAGGTATTCCAGCCCGGACGACACCTGCATCGCGCCGATGCCCAGGTTGGTCACCAGGCCCAGCAGGGTGACGAACATGCCGAAGATGTCGACAGCGTTGCCGGCAGCGCCCTTGACCCAACGCTCGCCCACCAGCGGGTACAGCGCCGAGCGCAGTGCCAGCGGCTGGTTGTGGCGGTAGGCAAAGTAACCCACCGCCAGGCCCACCAGGGCATAGATCGCCCAGCCGTGCAGGCCCCAGTGCAGGAAGGTCAGCTGCAGACCCTGGCGCGCGGCCTCGAGGCTGGCCGGGGTGCCCTCCGGTGGGTTGAAGTAGTGGTCCAGGGGCTCGGAGGCGCCGAAGTACAGCAGCGAAATACCGATACCGGACGAGAACAGCATGCCGGCCCAGGCGCCGTAGCTGAAGTCAGGCTGGTCGTCCTTGCCACCCAGCTTGAGGCTGCCGTAGTCGGAGAAAGCCAGGTAGACGACGAACAGCAGGTATCCGCAGATGACCAGCATGTAGTACCAGCCAAAGGTGCGCGTCAGCCACTTCTGGGCCACGCCCAGCACCTGGCCGGCGGTTTCGGGTACAGCGATCAGCAAGGCAGTCAGAACAAGGATCATCAGCGCGGAGGTGAAGAACACCACGCGGTTGACCCGTACCCTCTCGGCGGGGGGCTTGGTAAGTGAGGCAGAACTCATTGCACGAATGCTCCGGGCAGTGCGGCTGTGGAGGCTAATCAGTCTTTCCCGAGCAATTGGTGGAATATCCCCACTGCATCAGGTGTTATAAAAGAACCCTGGAAACCGTGATCCCGAATCGATACGTTGCCAAAAACAGACAGGTGGCCTGCTGAAAATGCCACGCCTCAACGGAGGTGCGCGCATTCGTCACAGATCACCCCGCCCGCTCCAAGGGCCTGTCGCAGGGCCAATGGCCGTACGGCAGAATCTGCATTTCGCATCGCTCATGCCCGTCAACACCTTGTATTCCGGGGGTTACGCGATTTCCTGGGGTGTCAATCCGTGCCGTCTCGACCGCCTGAAAAACTGTCAATGGCACAAATTGTCGCAGAGCTTATTCTTTATTGATTGAACGTTCAATCAAAACAAAATAGACTGGCCTTCGCCGAGTCAGCCGCCTGTCGTCTGCTCGCAGGCCTGAGGAGATAGCAAGATGCCCAAGGTCGGTATGCAACCCATCCGGCGCCAGCAGTTGATCGAAGCCACATTGCAGGCGGTCGATCAGGTCGGACTGGGGGACGCCAGCATTGCGCTGATTGCCCGTTTGGCCGGTGTGTCGAACGGCATCATCAGTCACTACTTTCGGGACAAGAACGGCCTGATCGCAGCGACGATGGGTTACATCATGAGCATGCTCAACGAAGGCGTCAGAGCACGTCGCCAGGCCCTGAAAGACGACAGCCCGCGCGCCCACCTGAAAGTGATCATCGAGGGCAACTTCGATGCCAGCCAGGTAAACGGCCCGGCAATGAAAACCTGGTTGGCCTTCTGGGCTTCCAGCATGCACCAGCCCGATTTGCACAGGTTGCAGCGGATCAACGACCACCGCTTGTATTCCAACCTGTGCTGCCAGTTCCGCCGCGCCCTGCCGCTCTACCATGCGCGCAAGGCAGCCCGCGGCCTGGCAGCCCTGATCGACGGTCTGTGGCTGCGTGGCGCCCTGTCGGGTGATGCATTCGACACCGATCAGGCAATACGGATTGCTTACGAATACATGGATCTACAACTGGCTAAGCAGCACACCCTGGGCACCAACGACCAGGCCGCTGAACAAGCGCGCACGGCACTTGCCAACCCGGCAGGAGCGTGACGCGCAAGCCAAACCACACACTGCACTTGCGAGGACACTATGGCCCGTTTCGGAACGCAAAAACTCTACATTGATGGCGCTTACGTCGACGCTGGCAGCGATGCCACGTTCGAAGCCATCAACCCGGCTACCGGCGAAGTCCTCGCCCACGTGCAACGTGCTACCGAGGCTGACGTCGAGAAAGCCGTCGAAAGCGCCGAGCGTGGCCAGAAAGTCTGGGCTGCGATGACTGCCATGCAGCGTTCGCGCATCCTGCGCCGCGCCGTCGACATCCTGCGCGAGCGCAACGACGAACTGGCCATGCTGGAAACCCTGGACACCGGCAAGTCGTACTCCGAAACCCGCTACGTCGACATCGTCACCGGTGCCGACGTGCTGGAGTACTACGCAGGCCTGGTACCGGCCATCGAAGGCGAGCAGATCCCGCTGCGCGAATCGTCCTTCGTTTACACCCGCCGCGAGCCGCTGGGCGTAACCGTGGGTATCGGTGCCTGGAACTACCCGATCCAGATCGCCCTGTGGAAATCTGCCCCGGCCCTGGCCGCTGGCAACGCGATGATCTTCAAACCGTCGGAAGTCACCTCGTTGACCACCCTGAAACTGGCCGAGATCTACACCGAAGCCGGCCTGCCAAACGGCGTGTTCAACGTTCTGACCGGCAGCGGCCGCGAAGTCGGCACCTGGCTGACCGAGCACCCGCGCATCGAAAAAGTGTCTTTCACCGGCGGTACCACCACCGGCAAGAAAGTCATGGCCAGCGCCTCCAGCTCTTCGCTGAAGGAAGTGACCATGGAACTGGGCGGCAAGTCGCCATTGATCATCTGCGCCGACGCCGACCTGGACAAGGCCGCTGATATCGCCATGATGGCCAACTTCTACAGCTCGGGCCAGGTGTGCACCAACGGCACCCGCGTGTTCATCCCGGCTGAAATGAAGGCGGCCTTCGAAGCCAAGATCGCCGAGCGCGTTGCCCGCATCCGCGTTGGCAACCCGGAAGACGAAAACACCAACTTCGGCCCGCTGGTCAGCTTCCAGCACATGGAAAGCGTGCTGGGCTACATCGCCAAGGGCAAGGAAGAAGGTGCCCGCGTGCTGTGCGGTGGCGAGCGCCTGACTGCCGGTGACTTCGCCAAAGGTGCCTTCGTTGCGCCGACCGTGTTCACCGACTGCACCGACGACATGACCATCGTCAAGGAAGAGATCTTCGGCCCGGTGATGAGCATCCTCACCTACGAAACCGAAGAAGAAGTGATCCGCCGTGCCAACGACACCGACTACGGCCTGGCCGCCGGCGTCTGCACCAACGACATCACCCGCGCCCACCGCATCATCCACAAGCTCGAAGCCGGTATCTGCTGGATCAACGCCTGGGGTGAATCGCCGGCCGAAATGCCGGTAGGTGGCTACAAGCAGTCGGGCGTCGGCCGTGAAAACGGCGTCAGCTCGCTGGCTCAATACACTCGCATCAAGTCGGTCCAGGTCGAGCTGGGCGGCTACAACTCGGTTTTCTGAACCCTGTCTAGCCTCGCCCGTGCCACCGCGCACGGGCGTACCCGCTCCCCGATCACCGCCAACACGAGGGCACTTTCATGTCCCAAGAATTCGATTACATCATCGTCGGTGCCGGCTCGGCCGGTAACACCCTGGCGACCCGCCTGACCGAAGACGCCGGCGTCACCGTATTGCTGCTGGAAGCCGGTGGCCCCGACTACCGCTTCGACTTCCGCACCCAGATGCCAGCCGCCCTGGCCTTCCCGCTGCAAGGCCGCCGCTACAACTGGGCCTACGAGACCGACCCGGAACCTTACATGGACGGCCGCCGTATGGAATGTGGCCGTGGCAAGGGCCTGGGTGGCTCGTCGCTGATCAACGGCATGTGCTACATCCGCGGCAACGCCATGGACTTCGACGGCTGGGCAGAACTGCCAGGCCTGGAAGACTGGACCTACCTCGACTGCCTGCCGTACTTCCGCAAAGCCGAAACCCGTGATATCGGCCCTAACGACTACCACGGTGGTGACGGCCCGGTCAGTGTCGCCACGCCAAAGGCTGGCAACAACCCGCTGTTCCACGCCATGGTTGAAGCGGGTGTGCAAGCCGGTTACCCGCGTACCGAAGACCTCAACGGCTACCAACAGGAAGGCTTCGGCCCGATGGACCGTTCGGTGACCAAGAACGGCCGCCGCTCCAGCACCGCCCGTGGCTACCTGGACCAGGCCAAGAAACGCCCGAACCTGACCATCGTCACCCACGCCCTGACCGACCGCGTGCTGTTCGACGGCAAGCGCGCCGTAGGCGTAACCTACCTGGTCGGCGACAGCGAAGAACGCGTGGAAGCCCGCGCCCGCAAGGAAGTGATCGTCAGCTCTGGCGCCATCGCTTCGCCGCAGCTGCTGCAGCGCTCCGGCGTCGGCCCGCGCGCCCTGCTGGAAAGCCTCGACATCCCGGTTGTGCACGACCTTCCGGGCGTTGGTGAAAACCTTCAGGACCACCTGGAACTGTACCTGCAGTACGCCTGCACCCAGCCGGTATCGCTGTACCCATCGCTGCTGTGGTGGAACCAGCCGGCCATCGGTGCCGAGTGGTTGTTCAATGGCACCGGCATCGGCGCCAGCAACCAGTTCGAGGCCGGTGGTTTCATTCGTACCCGCCCTGAGTTCAAGTGGCCGAACATCCAGTACCACTTCCTGCCGGTTGCGATTAACTACAACGGCTCCAATGGCGTGAAGGAACATGGCTTCCAGGCGCACATGGGCTCCATGCGCTCGCCTGCCCGTGGCCGCATCCAGGCCAAGTCGAAAGACCCGCGCCAGCACCCGAGCATTCTGTTCAACTACATGTCCACCGAGCAGGACTGGCAGGAATTCCGTGACGGCATTCGCCTGACCCGTGAAATCATGGCCCAGCCGGCGCTGGACCCGTACCGTGGCCGCGAAATCAGCCCGGGCGCCCACGTGCAAACCGACGAAGAACTGGACAAGTTCATCCGCGAGCACGCCGAAACTGCCTTCCACCCGTCCTGCTCGTGCAAGATGGGCACCGACGACATGGCGGTGGTCGACGGCGAAGGCCGTGTGCACGGCATGAAGGGCCTGCGCGTGGTCGATGCCTCGATCATGCCGCTGATCATCACCGGCAACCTCAACGCCACCACGATCATGATCGCCGAGAAGATTTCGGACAAGATCCGTGGCCGCAAGCCACTGCCGCGCAGCACCGCCAAGTACTACGTGGCGGGCGATGCGCCAGTGAAAGGCAAGCCGATGCGTGAAGTGAAGCAGGGCTGAGGCCTTGATCAGGGGCCGCTCAGCGGCCCCTTTCACGTGCGCTCAGGAGGGCAGCGCAAAGAATGTGCGCATCAACGAATCATCCTCCGTGCCCAGCCGCATCGCCAGTGCCTGGCGATCGAACAGCGTGCCTGTGCGCATATCACGCACTGCCTTCCCGCTTGGCGCCTGCGCCAGTGCCTTCAGGCACACCTCGGTAAAGCGATAATTGTGCCCTTGAACGGCCGTCACCTTTTCCACTTGCAGGTAGCGCCCGGGCATCATCAAAGACTCCGCCTCATCCGGTCGCCTTGAAAAGGGCCCGATAGGCGTCGCCTGCATATCCTCGCCCGGCTCCAACACATAAACCAACGCGTTTTCATCAAAAACATCCCTGCCACTGATTTGAGCCTGCGGGTCGTTGAAAACCTCCCAGAGGGCATAGGGGTTTTCAGTGAATGACGTGAAGTCGGTGGTCACCAGCACGTCACCCACTTCAATGGCGCCCTCACCAACTGCCTGAAAACCCGTGCCCCGCAGGCTGGAGGCAGCCCGATACAGCCTCACTTGATTAGTCACGCCGATTTGCCCAAGTGCGTGAGCAAGCGCATGGCTGCGCTGGATATGCGCGGCGCGCGTGCCCTCTAGCGGCATACCCCGCCACAGGTTGTTGTAGCGCTCCGGCGAGCTGGTGTACTCGGCAATGGCGGGCGAGCCAAAGCCGTGCTCATCGCGAAAGACGGGGTAGGGTTCACTGAAGGCATCCAGATACTCGCCATTGGGGCCCAAGGCATCGAGATCAGCCCACGGTACCGCGCCCAACAGAGCTTGCTGGCGGGCCAGCGCCTGATCCGACACCGCCAGCAATTCATCCGCCGCCGGGGCCATGTAAAGCCCCCAGTCGACCTTGGCGGCAGAGGCTTGCGCCTGGCCAGCCACCCGCGGGGGGACGTGGCCATCGGTAAACAGCTCGCTGGCTCGCAGCATGGCTATATCAAGCAGGATGAACAGGATATCCGTCAGTACTGACCACCATGCCGCCGTGCGCCAGGCCTGCTTGCCATTGATTGCCCTGTCCAGATGCAGCGCCAGGCTGGCGGTGCCCAGACCGAGCGATGCCAATATCACTGGCCAGCCAAACGGCGCCATCGGTGCTAGCACGAAGCTCGCCGCTTGCACGCCCGCCAGCCACTCCGCCTTTCGCAGCTGGGCATTGGTGGTGAGCCGTTCGTGAGCGTCGCGGGTCAGATCATCCATCACCGCATCACGTAGACGAACGAACAGGTCCCCTTCAATGGACTGCCCCAAGATGGCGGTGTCACCTCGCGACTGTGCGAGCAACTTGAAGTAATTGCGTAGTCGCGGGCGTAGCGACTGCGCCAGTACCCCGTCCCCGACGAACAGCCTGACCAGCCGCTCTCGCCCCACCGTCGTGGCGGCCTGGTCAGCCATCCACTCCTGAAACGCATGACGATCGTCGAACACCTGCACCACAGCCTGAACATCGGCAAGGTAGAGGCACAACCTGCCAGTCTTCAGCTTGCGCAAGAACATCAGCTTGGCGCTGATACCGCCGATGACAAGCGCGTTCCACCCAGATTGAGCACTCCCTTCCCGGGCCAGTCGCAAGGCTTTTACGGTAGTCGGCAGTGCGGGTGCAGCGAGCGTCACCCCCATTAGTTCCTGGCGCTCAGGTTCGCTCAACCCAGATTGGCCCACAGCAGCAATGAAGCGGGCGCGGGCCAGGACACAATAGTCTTCGCCATGCCGTGACCGAAACGTGCTCAGCGCCTCGGTGTAGCGCCCTGCAAAGTCCAACCGCCAGAACGCCGTCAGTACTTGCTGAGGGTCGAGCCGCACTTCGTTGCGTTCGTCGTAAACTGCGTGGCTGGCATCCACCCTGTAGAAGCCACCATAAATACTCAACTCGTCAGCACTGGCCTGCTGCTGCGGGCTGAATCGCTGGATGACCAGTTCGGTAAAGCTCAAAGAGCGTCGTGGCGGCCCACTGTGGCGCCAGCCGGTGAAGCTCAACGCACTGCTGGCCGCCGACTGGAACTCGTGCCAATAAAGGCCGTCCGGATCCAGCCAGTACCCCAGTTGGCGGCGAAGCACATGGCCCGCCGCCTGGCGCGCCAAACTGTGCAAATCAGGAAATTGCCCGAGCAGGCGCTGGGCCACCTGGGCGAGAGAAATGGTTTCTTTGACATTCATGTCACTTGGCTGCCTGACAGTGGGCAAACCATTACAGCCGCAAGCCGCAGCGACGATGCGGTATCGCTTTACAGCCTGCGTCGGCCTCAGGTTAGAATCGATTGGCACGCGACCTGCTAGCTTTTGCTGGAAAATGCGCTACCACGTCCCTTCCCCGCTGTCTCGGAGTACCTGCCTTTGGATGCAAGCACCATCAACAGCCTGTTCCTGATCGGCGCATTGCTGGTGGGTGCAAGTATCCTGGTCAGCTCGCTATCGTCGCGCCTGGGCATCCCTATTCTGGTCATCATCCTCGCCGTCGGCATGCTCGCCGGTGTCGATGGTGGCGGCATCATCTTCAACAATTACCCAACCGCCTACCTGGTGGGCAACCTGGCACTGGCCGTCATCCTGCTTGACGGTGGCCTGCGTACGCGGGTGGCAAGCTTCCGCGTGGCGCTGTGGCCGGCGCTGTCGCTGGCCACGGTCGGGGTGATGATCACCACCGCCCTCACCGGCCTGATCGCCGCCTGGCTGTTCAACCTGAGCCTGATTCAGGGCTTGCTGATCGGTGCTATTGTCGGCTCCACCGACGCCGCTGCAGTGTTCTCGCTGCTCGGCGGCAAAGGCCTGAACGAGCGGGTTTCCGCTACCCTCGAGATCGAGTCGGGCAGCAACGACCCGATGGCGGTGTTCCTCACTGTCACCTTGATCGACATGATCGCCAGCGGCGAGACCGGCCTGCACTGGAGCCTGCTGGGCCACTTGCTGCGTGAGTTCGGTATCGGCACGCTGCTGGGCCTGGGCGGCGGCTGGCTGATGTTGCAACTGGTAAACCGTATCAATCTGGCCGGCGGCCTGTACCCCATTCTGGTAGTGGCCGGCGGCCTGGTAATGTTCTCGCTGACCAACGCCCTGCATGGTAGCGGCTTTCTCGCTGTTTACCTGTGCGGCCTGGTGCTGGGCAACAAGCCTATCCGCAGCCGCCACGGCATCCTGCACATGCTCGACGGCATGGCCTGGCTGGCGCAGATCGGCATGTTCCTGGTGCTGGGGTTGCTGGTCACGCCGCACGACCTGCTGCCTATCGCCCTGCCGGCACTGGGCCTGGCGCTGTGGATGATCCTGGTGGCGCGGCCACTGTCGGTGGTCGCGGCCCTGCTGCCGTTCAAGGCTTTTCACGGCCGCGAAAAGGGCTTCATTTCGTGGGTCGGCCTGCGCGGCGCGGTACCGATCATTCTGGCGGTGTTCCCGCTGATGGCGGGCCTGCCAGACGCCCAGCTGTTCTTCAACCTGGCGTTCTTCATCGTGCTGGTGTCACTGCTGGTGCAGGGCACCAGCCTGCCGTGGATGGCCAAACTGCTGAAAGTGACCGTACCGCCAGACCCGGCGCCGATTTCCCGCTCCGCCCTTGAGGTGCACATCACCAGCGAGTGGGAGATGTTCGTCTACCGCCTGGGCGCCGAAAAGTGGTGCATTGGTGCCGCCCTGCGCGAGCTGAAAATGCCCGAAGGCACACGGATTGCCGCGCTGTTCCGTGGCGAGCAACTGCTGCACCCGTCGGGCAGCACCGTGCTGGAAGTGGGCGACATGCTCTGCGTGATCGGCCACGAGCACAACCTGCCGGCCCTCGGCAAATTGTTCAGCCAGGCGCCACAGCGTGGCCTGGACCTGCGTTTCTTCGGCGACTTCGTGCTCGAAGGCGATGCCGAACTGGGGGCGGTGGCAGCGTTGTATGGCCTGAAGCTCGATGGCCTCGACGCAAAAATGCCGTTGGCGCAGTTCATCCGACAGAAGGTCGGAGGCGCTCCAGTAGTAGGGGACCAGGTCGAATGGCATGGCACGATCTGGACCGTGGCAACCATGGACGGGAACAAGATCCAGAAAGTAGGCGTCAGATTCCCCGAAGGAACGCGACCCGGACCAGGATTGTTCCTCTAAACTTCGTTTCAGCCGGATCCACAAGTAGTCTGCCTATGTCCCTGCGCGTGTACCTTCGCACAGCCCTGCTCGGGTTGTGCCTGTCCCTTTCTTTTGCGGCTAGCGCGGCAGAAGCCCCGACCACCGCCAGTGTCCAGAACAGCCTCGACAAGATCGCCGAGCGCAAGCTGCCCGAGGCAGACCAGAAGGCGCTGCAGCAGGTGCTTGAACAAACGTTGAGCCTGCTTGCTGCCAAGGAAGACAACGAAAAGAAACTGGCTGCACTCAAGCAGCAGCTGAGCAGCGCCCCCAAGGAGACCAGCGACAGCCAGAAGGAGTTGGCCAGGCTCAAGGAAACCAAGGCACAACCGGTGGCACAGCGCTACGCCAACCTCACCGTGCCACAGCTTGAACAGATGCTCAGCGAACGCAACACGCTGCAGGGCGAGCTGCAAAAGGCGTTGTCTGAAGCCAACAGCCTGATCATCAACTCGCAAACCCGCCCCGAGCGCGCCCAGGCCGAGATCAGCAGCAGCCAGACCCGCACCCAGCAGATCAACAACATCCTCAAAACCGGCAAGGACGGTGGCAAAGCCATCAATGCCGACCAGCGCAACCAGCTCAACGCCGAGTTGGCCTCGCTCAACGCGCTGACCCTGCTGCGCCGCCAGGAACTGGCCGGCAACAGCCTGCTGCAAGACCTCGGCAATGCGCGTCACGACCTGCTGGTCGAGCGCGCTGCGCGCCTGGAGCAGGAAATCCAGGACCTGCAGACGCTGATCAACGCCAAACGCCTGGCCCAGTCCCAGGAAGCCGTCACCCAGCAGTCGATTGAGGCTCAGAAGGCCGGCGGCAGCAGCCTGCTGGCCACTGAAAGCGCGATCAACCTCAAGCTTTCCGACTACCTGCTCAAGAGCACCGACCGCCTTAACGAACTGACCCAGCAGAACCTGCGCACCAAACAGCAACTCGACAGCCTGACCCAGGCCGACCAGGCGCTTGACGAGCAGATCAACGTGCTCAAGGGAAGCCTGCTGCTGTCGAAGATTCTCTACAAGCAGAAACAGACCCTGCCGCACCTGAAGGTCGACCGCGACCTGGCCGACCAGATCGCCGACACCCGCCTGTACCAGTTCGAAGTCAACCAGCAGCGCGAGCAGATGAGCAGCCCGGTCACCTACGTCGACAAGCTGCTGGCGGCGCAACCGCAGGAAGATGTGACCCCGCAGCTGCGCAAGGCCCTGTTGGAAGTGGCCATCACCCGCAGCGACCTGTTGGAGCGGCTGAACCGCGAGCTGTCGGCGCTGCTCAACGAATCGATCACCCTGCAGCTCAACCAGAAGCAGCTGCTGGGCACCGCGCAGAGCCTGCGCACCACCCTCGACGAGCAAATGTTCTGGATCCCCAGCAACAAGCCGCTGGATTGGGACTGGCTGCAATACGTGCCGGAGCGCCTGGCCGACCAGGTCGCCAACCTGCCGTGGGGCTCCAGCCTGAAAGAGCTGGCCGATGGCCTGAGCCAGCGCCCGTTGCTGTTCCTGCCGCTGCTGTTGGTGATCGGCGCGCTGTTGTGGCGGCGCAAATACCTTTACCAACGATTAGGCAAAGTGCACCAGGATATCGGCCACTTCCGCCGTGACAGCCAATGGCACACGCCCCAGGCAATCCTAATCAACATTCTGCTGGCGATGCCGGTCAGCCTTGGTCTGGCGCTGTGCAGCTACGCCCTGCAGATCGACGCCCGCGGGCAGAATGCCAACCTGGGCGCCGCACTCTGGCAGCTGGCCCAGGCCTGGCTGGTGTTCTATACCGCCTACCGTATCCTCGCACCCGGTGGCGTGGCGGAAGTCCACTTCCGCTGGCACAAACCGCAGGTCGAGTTCCTGCGCGGCTGGGTTCGCCGCCTGGGCACCGTGGTGCTGGCACTGGTCGGCGTGGTGGCGGTGGCCGAGCACCAGCCTTCGGCATTGGCAGACGACGTGTTGGGCATCGGCGTGGTGCTGACCTGCTATGCGCTGATGGCCTGGCTGCTCAGCCGCCTGCTGCTCAGCAGCCCGGCACACCGTGACACCTCGCTGTTCCGCAGGGCGGTGGGGGTAGCGTTCACCGCCCTGCCCATCGCCCTGTTCGTCGCCGTGTGCTTCGGCTACTACTACACGGCACTGAAGCTTACCGACCGACTCATCTACACCCTGTACCTGCTGCTGTTCTGGCTGGTGATCGAGGCTGCCTTCGTGCGCGGCCTGTCGGTGGCTGCACGACGCCTGGCCTACCAGCGTGCGTTGACCAAACGTGCGGCAGCCAAGGAAGGGCTGGATGGCGAAGTCATCACCGAAGAGCCAACGCTGGATATCGAACAGGTCAACCAGCAGTCGCTGCGCCTGATCCGCCTGGCCCTGCTCGGCGGCTTCATCGCCGGCCTGTATTGGGTATGGGCCGACCTGATCTCGGTGTTCGCCTACCTCAACAATTTCGTCCTCTACGAATACACCAGCGGCACCGGCGCCGCCGCCAGCATGGTACCGATCAGCCTCGGCGACCTGCTCGGCGCGCTGGTGATCGTCGGCATCACCTTCGCCCTGGCCGGCAACTTGCCAGGCTTGCTGGAAGTACTGGTGCTGTCTCGCCTGAACCTGGCCCAGGGCAGTGCCTACGCCACCACCACGCTGTTGTCGTACACCATCGTCGGCATCGGCATCGTCAGCACCCTGTCGACCCTGGGGGTGAGCTGGGACAAGCTGCAATGGCTGGTGGCTGCGCTGTCAGTAGGGCTGGGCTTCGGCATGCAGGAAATCTTCGCCAACTTCATCTCCGGCATCATGATCCTGTTCGAGCGCCCGGTACGGATTGGCGACACCATCACCATCGGCAACCTGTCGGGCACGGTAAGCAAGATCCGCATCCGTGCCACCACCATCACCGACTTCGACCGCAAGGACATCATCGTCCCCAACAAGACCTTCATCACTGGCCAACTGATCAACTGGTCGCTGACCGATACGGTCACCCGGGTGACGCTGAAGCTGGGCATCGACTATGGCTCAGACCTCGACCTGGTGCGCGACCTGCTGCTCAAGGGCGCGCATGAGAACCCACGTGTGCTCAAGGATCCGGAACCGATCGTGTACTTCCTCAACTTCGGCGAGAGCTCGCTGGACCACGAACTGCGCATGCACGTGCGCGACCTGGGCGACCGCAACCCGACGCTGGACGAGATCAACCGCTACATCAACCGCGAGTTCAAGGCCCACAACATCAAGATCTCGGTACGCCAGGTAGAGGTATTCCTGATGGACGCCAAGGGCAGCAAACAGCAATTGATTCCGATGGAACAGCCGAAATTGGATGGCACTGCTTCGGCCTGAATGGGCTCGAATGCTTTATTCTGTGCAAGATGGCTGCGAGGGCTTTGCCCTCGTTCGCGGGTAAACCCGCTCCTACATCGGGCGCTGGCCGCTGTGGGGGCGGGTTCACCCGCGAGGGGCCGCCAAGCGGCCCCATTGGCACCGATTCCAAGGAGCAGTCCCGTGAAAGCCCTCGACCAACTCACCTTCGACAACCGCTTCGCCCGCCTGGGCGATGCGTTCTCCACCCAGGTGCTGCCCGAGCCCATTGCAGACCCGCGCCTGGTGGTAGCGAGCGAGTCGGCCATGGCCTTGCTCGACCTCGACCCCGCCCAGGCCGAGCTGCCGGTGTTCGCCGAACTGTTCAGCGGCCACAAACTGTGGGAAGAGGCCGACCCTCGGGCGATGGTTTATTCCGGCCACCAGTTCGGCTCGTACAACCCACGTCTGGGCGACGGCCGTGGCTTGCTACTGGCCGAAGTGCTCAACGACGTAGGCGAACACTGGGACCTGCACCTCAAGGGCGCCGGCCAGACACCCTACTCCCGCATGGGTGACGGCCGCGCCGTGCTGCGCTCGTCGATTCGCGAGTTCCTCGCCTCCGAAGCCCTGCACGCTCTGGGCATCGCTACCAGCCGGGCACTGTGCGTGATCGGTTCCAGCACCCCGGTGTGGCGCGAAACCCGTGAAAGCGCGGCCATGCTGACGCGCCTGGCGCAGAGCCATGTGCGTTTCGGTCATTTCGAGTACTTCTACTACACCAAGCAACCCGAGCAGCAGCGCGTGTTGATCGACCACGTGCTGGAACAGCACTATCCCGAATGCCGTGACGCCGAGCAGCCTTACCTGGCCATGTTCCGCACCATCGTCGAGCGCAATGCCGAACTGATCGCCCGCTGGCAGGCGTATGGCTTCTGCCACGGCGTGATGAACACCGACAACATGTCGATCCTCGGCATCACCTTCGATTTTGGCCCCTACGCGTTCCTGGATGACTTCGACGCCAACTTCATCTGCAACCACTCCGACGATCGAGGCCGCTACAGCTACGCCAACCAAGTGCCCATCGCCCACTGGAACCTCAGCGCGCTGGCCCAGGCACTGACCACCGTGATCGAAGTTGAGCCACTGAAGGAAGCGTTGGGCCTGTTCCTGCCGCTGTACCAGGCCCATTACCTGGACCTGATGCGCCGGCGCCTGGGGCTGACCACTGCCGAAGATGATGACATGGCGCTGGTCGAGCGCCTGCTGCAGTGCATGCAACGCGGTGGCGTGGATTACAGCCTGTTCTTCCGCAAACTGGGTGAGCAGCCGGTGGCTGAGGCGCTGAAGGTGGCGCGCGATGACTTTATCGACCTGGCCGGTTTCGATGCCTGGGGCGCAGACTACCTGGCCCGCTGTAGGCGTGAACCCGGCAATGCCGAAGGCCGCCGTGAGCGGATGCATGCGGTGAACCCGCTGTACGTGCTGCGCAACTACCTGGCGCAGAAAGCCATCGAAGCGGCCGAGGCGGGTGATTACAGTGAAGTTCGACGGCTGCACCAAGTCCTGACCAGGCCGTTCGAGGAACAGCCCGGGATGCAGGCCTACGCCGAGCGACCGCCGGAGTGGGGCAAGCACCTGGAAATCAGCTGCTCTTCCTGATTAGCGCCGAATCCTGTGGGAGCGGGCTTGCCCGCGAAGCAGGCAACGTGATGGATTGCACCGGCTTCGCCGGTGTTCGCGGGCACGCCCGCTCCCACAAGGAAACCGTGAACCCAACACCGGAGATGAAATGACCGACCCACTGGTAATCCCCTGCCCCCACTGCAACGGCCTCAACCGCCTGCCCGCCGAGCGCCTGGGCGATGCGCCGAAATGCGGTCGCTGCAAACAGGACGTGCTGTTGAGCACCCCTTTCGAGCTCACCGAAGCCAGCTATGCCAGCCAGATCAAAGGCGACCTGCCGCTGCTGGTCGACATCTGGGCCGACTGGTGCGGCCCGTGCAAGTCATTCGCCCCCACCTTCGAAGAGGCCTCCCGCAAGCTTGCTGGCCGCTGCCGCCTGGCCAAGCTCGACAGCGAAGCCAACCGTAACCTCGCAGGGCAACTGGGCATACGCTCGATCCCCAGCCTGCTGCTGTTCAAGAACGGCCGCGAAATCAGCCGCCAGGCCGGGGCGTTTCCACTCCAGTCCCTGCTGGAGTGGCTGCGTAACCACGGGGTTTAAGCATTCTCCTCAAGCAGCGAATGCAACTCGACAAACTGCAGAGTCAGCTTGTGCCGCGGCTCCAGGTGAATCAGCGGCAGGCTGGCGTGGTGCGATTCGCGCATTTTCACCGAACTGCCCAAGTACACCGGCAGCACCGGTAACCCTTCGGCCAGCAGCTCGTCGAGCATCTGCTGCGGCAGGCTGGCACGTGACTGGAACTGGTTGACCACAATGCCTTCGACCACCAGGTCTTCGTTGTGGTCTTCCTTGAGGTCTTCGATCTCGGCCAGCAGGCCATACAGGGCCTGGCGCGAAAAGCTGTCGCAGTCGAAGGGGATCAGCACGCGATCGGCAGCGATCAGCGCAGAAACCGCATAGAAATTAAGCGCCGGCGGGGTATCGATGTAGATACGCTCGTAATCCTGGTCCAGCTCGTCGAGCAACTTGCGCAGCTTGTTGATCTTGTGTTTTGCCTCCAGCTTTGGCTGCAGGTCGGCCAGCTCGGCAGTGGCGGTGACCACATGCAGGTTGTCGAATGGGGTTTCGTAGATATCGACCTTGTTCTTCTTACTGAACGGCCCGCTGGAAAGGCTTTGCTTGAAGAAGTCGGCGATGCCCATGGGGATGTCCTCGCCGGTCAGGCCGGTGAGGTATTGGGTCGAGTTCGCCTGGGCATCCAGGTCGATCAACAAGGTCCGGTAGCCTTCATTGGCACTGACCGCCGCCAGGTTGCAGGCAATGCTCGACTTGCCCACGCCACCTTTCTGATTGAACACCACGCGCCGCATGATTGACCTCCGTGTATCAACGAATGCCCGAGTATGTGGCGGCAGTGGGGCAATGACCAGTGCCATTTGACCGGCATCACGCCTGACCGACCACCTGCCCTGTCAACAACTCGGCAAATGCCTTGGCCATGACCGAATGGCCGCGCTCACGCTGCACCAGCCACACCGCCGACATCGCCTCTTCATCGAGCAAGGTGCGGTACACCACACCTTCTATACGCATGCGCTGGAACGACGCCGGCAGCACCGACACCCCCAGCCCCGCCGAGACCAGGCCGATGATGGTCATCGCTTCCCCTGCCTCTTGCGCAAAATGGGGGCTGAAACCCGCATGCCGTGCCAGGCTCAGCAATTGTGCATGCAAGCCGCTGCCATAACTGCGCGGGAAGAACACGAAGGGCTCAGGGGCCAACGCCGCCATGTAGACGCCTTGCTCAGTGCCCTCAGCCAGCGGATGCGAAGCATTGATCACCGCCACCAACGGTTCTCGGAACAACTCGGTGGCCACCAACCCCTCCGGCAGCGGCATCGGCCGCATCAACCCCACCTCGATGGTCTCGTCGAATACCCCTTCGGCAACATCACGGCTGCTCATTTCCTTGAGGTTCAGGTGCACCGCCGGAAAGCGCTGACGGAAGGCATGAATGGCCTTGGGGATTTTCGAGGTGAATGGGGCCGAGGAGGTGAAACCGATTTTCATCTCGCCCAGCTCGCCCAACTGCGCACGCCGGGCTACATCCGCGGCCTTCTCCACCTGCGCCAATACCTGGCGCGCTTCCTCGAGGAACAATCGCCCGGCCTCGCTCAGTTCGACACGACGATTGGTACGGTCGAACAACCGGGCCCCCAACTCCTGCTCCAGAGCCTGGATCTGCTGACTCAAGGGCGGCTGGGAAATACCCAGCTGCTGAGCGGCGCGGCCAAAGTGCAGCTCTTCGGCCACAGCAATGAAGTAACGCAGATGACGCAATTCCATGATCTGCTCCAAACAAGTCGCCAAACATCTCAAATAGGTCGAACAATATATTGGATCTAATCGTTAGCCAGCTATATGCTTTTTTCATTGCGCCAGAGGTACCCGCCCGTGAAAACTGCAGTAGCCCCCCTCCTCCTTGAGCCACAACCTGCCATCCTGACCGAAATGTGGATCGAAAAAGGCACACCCGCTTTCATGAAAACCGTGCTGGCCTTGTTCAGCGGCGGTTTCGCCACCTTCGCCTTGCTGTACTGCGTACAGCCAATGATGCCTCTGCTATCCAACGAGTTTTCCATCAACGCGGCGCAGAGCAGCCTGGTACTGTCGGTGTCCACCGCCATGCTGGCGTTCGGCCTGCTGATCACCGGCCCCATTTCTGACCGCATCGGGCGCAAACCCGTGATGGTGTTCGCGCTGGTCTGCGCCGCCCTGTCCACCTTGGCCAGCGCAGTGATGCCCAGCTGGGAGCTGGTACTGGCCACCCGCGCCTTGGTCGGCCTGTCGCTGAGCGGCTTGGCGGCAGTGGCGATGACCTACCTGAGCGAAGAGATTCACCCGCAACACATTGGCCTGGCCATGGGCCTGTACATCGGCGGCAACGCGATTGGCGGCATGAGCGGGCGGCTCATCACGGGCGTACTGATCGACTTCGTCAGCTGGCACACGGCGATGCTGACCATTGGCGGCCTGGCCCTGATGGCCGCGCTGGTGTTCTGGAAGGTGCTGCCGGAATCACGCAATTTCCGCGCACAGACGATGAACCCACGCAGCCTGCTGGACGGTTTTGTCATGCACTTCAAGGATGCAGGCCTGCCCTGGCTGTTCCTTGAAGCCTTCCTGCTGATGGGCGCCTTCGTCACATTGTTCAACTACATCGGCTACCGCCTGCTGGCCGAGCCCTACCACATGAACCAGGCGCTGGTCGGCTTGCTGTCGGTGGTTTACCTGTCGGGAATCTACAGTTCGGCACAGGTCGGCGCCCTGGCGGACAAACTGGGCCGGCGCAAGGTGTTCTGGGCCAGTATCGTGGTAATGGCGGGTGGCTTGCTGATGACATTGGCCAGTCCGCTGGTGATGGTGATCGTGGGCATGCTGGTGTTCACCTTCGGCTTCTTTGGTGCGCACTCGGTGGCCAGCAGCTGGATCGGCCGCCGGGCGCTGAAGGCCAAGGGGCAGGCGTCGTCGCTGTACCTGTTCTGCTACTACGCTGGCTCCAGCGTGGCCGGTACGGCGGGCGGGGTGTTCTGGCACCAGTGGGGCTGGAACGGGATTGGGCTGTTCATTGGCAGCTTGCTGGCGGTGGCATTGCTGGTGGCATTGCACCTGAGCAAGTTACCACCCAAATCGGTGTGAGGCATTCGCGGGCATGCCCGCGAACAAGCCCTTGGATTAGTTGATGATCTCAACCATATCCACATCAACCTCGCGGCTCATCAGGTGTTTCTCCACCTCACCGGTCAGCTTGACCTTGGTCTTTTCGTTGAACGGCGTCGGCGGCAAGTCTTCATCATCAATTTCTACGCTGATGGTGCCGGTGTTGTCCTTGAATTCGTACTTGTCGTCGTTGTTGATCTTCTTGGTCACGAAGCCCTGCAGCACCACCGGGGTGTCATCGGCGGCATCGTTGGCCGTGGCAACGGTGGTAACCGGCTGGGCACCGGGGCCGGTATAGCCCGCAGCCAAGGCGGCAGTGCTGAACAGCGGGGCAAGGATCAGGGCGAGGTAGCGAGCTTTCATGGTGGCAGGTCCTGTTTCGTTTTCGATGGGAACAGCCTACCCAAGCTGGCTGAAGCGAATCTTAATCGGCTCAGGCTCCATCCAGCTCCAGTGCCAGCTGCGCTTGCAACTGTTCGCCGATCACCTGCAACTGCAAACTGCGGAACTGCACGCCATCACGTTCCAGCGCGTGCAGCCAAACCAGCAGTTTCGCAGGCTCGCCCTCCAGGCTGACGTCCACCTGAGCGGCATGCGTCTGCAGACCGGTGATTCGCAGCCCAGCAGCCAGCGCTCGCTCGTTCAGCCCTGCGGGCGTCAGTGCCTGCACAGCGTCCAGGGCCATGGCCGGGCCTGCCGAAACCCTCTGCAGGTGCCCGGCCAGTTCCAGGGCTCGCGCATGATCAAGCTCGGCCTGCTGCAAGCGCTGCTTGCCGGGGTTCCAGGCAACTTGCCAGAGAACGACCAAGGTTAGGCTCCAGAGAGTGGCCACAATCACTCCCCGCCGGGCGCCGGGTATCGATTGCCATTGGCGTAGCCAGGCCTGCCCAAACCACCGCATCATCGAGCCCCCAGCCAAGTCAGGGTCGCCCGCACGCCTTGCCCGGCCTGGCGCGCCTGGTCCATCAGCACCGCAGGCGCCTGTTGACGCAAGCGCTCAAGGTCAGCGAACCCTTGCGCTACCACTTCCATGCGCCACCCTTCGGTGGGGCTGAACACAGCCCGTTCAACGGTGATGTTCCCGGCTTCAACCAACCGCTCGCTGAAGACTGCCAGTTCGTCGACAGTGGTCACTGCCTGGGGACGGAACTCCAGCGCCCTGACCTGCGCAACCAGGTTGCCAGTGACAGGCTGCCCAGGCGCCCAGCGCTGAAATACCTGAACGTTCTCGGCATCCAGCTGTGCCGTGCGTTGCATCAACCACGCGATGCGCAGATGATCCGCCAGGCACACCATTGCCAATGCCAGCAGCACCCCGCCCGCCAAGGCGGGCCAAGGCAAGGCCGATCCGCGTCTCCGGAATGCCCCCTGGCGCAGGTCCAGGGCCGTGGCTCGCCCTTGCACCAGGGTGTGGACGGCGCTATCGACAGTTTGGTTGCAGAGCGCCTCCCCTGCATGAGCAAGCTCAGCCTGCCATGCCATCGGCGGCAACTGCTGCGCCAGGACCTCGGCGGCCTGCGGACTGGCGACCAGACATAGGCCATTCGGGCCGCCCAGCAGCCAGCGGCCCTCGAACCACAATGCGCAGGGCTGCCCGGCCCCCAACAAGTCGGCATCGGCGTAAATGCCAAGCGGGTCGATACCCTGGGCTTGCAGCAGCGCCACCAGGTTGGCCATGACCTGAAGCTCTATCACCAACGCGCGGCGATGCCCTTGTGTACAGGGCGGACCAAACACCAAGTGCAACGTTTCCAGCGGCGCTGCCAACTGATCCTCGGCGGCGTACGCCAGTGTTTCCGGTTTCGGCCGTTTACCCGGTACCGGGCCGATCTCACAGCTGCCCAGCATTTCCATGGGCACCACCACGATCACTGGGCCGAACAGGGTCGAGGCCAGCTCACCCAGGCGCGCCTTGCTCAGGGTGCCGTCCCCCGAACGCAACCACACCGGCCACTGCGCATCAGCTGCCGCAATGCCTTCGGGCAACAGGTACAACCAGCTCTCACTCATCTGCACTTCGCTCCCGCCTTGCCGAAAACACACGCCGCACCACACGAACCTGGTGCGTGTTCAAATCGATCTCCAGATCGCTGTACAAGTACATGCGCCGACCTGCCAGCTCCGCCTGGACCTCCAGGCGAAACCAGCGGCTGCTCACTGCCAGCCCACGCCTGTCCAGGCCCTGGCCCTCCAGCTGGGGCTGGGCAAGAAAGCGCTCCACGGTGGGGTATCCCGCCTCGGGGCGCGCCCTTGCGAGCTCCGCGGCTACCGTCGGTGACAGCTCGGCGAACGCCGCCAGCAAGCGCGCCGGGGCCGTATTGATGTTGAGCCGCGCCTCCTTGGGCAATACCACCACCCACGGCTGCAACCGCGTCATCACCTCGGCGGTTACCCCCGGCAATGCGCGCAACTGCGTTGGGTCGAGCATCGGCTGGCCAACGAGCCCGTCCAATGCCGGTGGCTCCAGCTGCAATGAATGGCACAGGCGTTCCCAGCGCTCGAGCAGCAACGGGTCGGGGGCCTTTCCGGCCATCAGGGCTCCCAGGTTCAGCCGACCCGAAAGGTCTTCCAACTGCAGGCTTACCCGCCCTTGCTCGAGGTTCAACGCCCGGGGCTGGGCCCAGGCTTGCCGATCATGGGTGACCTGCAAGACCTCGCCCAGCTCGCGGCGCAGGCTCACCAGACCCTGCTGCTCGCCTGCCTGGGCCAGGCGCATTAAACGCGTACCCTCGATCTGCCGGGTAACCCCGCCAACCAACAGTTGATGGCTGTGCAACATGCCGGCTACCAGCATCGTGAGCAGCGCCATGACCAGCAGCACGGTAACCAATGCGAGCCCCCTTTGCCGTTGCCACCTCACTGGCTGGCGCCCCCCAGTGGCAGTACCCGCCGAACCTGCCCAAACCGCTTGGTCGACAGCGTCACCTCCAGCGCCTGTGGGGGCACCGGCCGCCGCTGGGTCATGGGCCAGCGTGCCTGCCAGCCGCTTCCGGGCACATGCACCCGCCAATGCAGCTCGCGTACACCTTCGAGCAAGCGCTGCGGCCGAGGCTGGTCTTGCCCCTGCGTGCGCCGTTGACGCCACAGCACGCCTTCCTCGAGCCAGTACTCGACAACCCTCAACTCGCTGCGCTTGAGCGCCTGGTTGTCTTGCTCCCTGGCCAACCAATGCGCCCGTGCGCCGTGCAGCAGTACACCGTAACCGCCCTTGCCGAGGCTCGCAGGCTGATAACCCAGCAGGGCATCGCGTTGCATCAGGCTCATGGCCCTGCCCAACGCTCGCAGCTCATTGGCCTGCATCTGACGTGCGCTTTCGGCACGCATGAACACATCGAGCACGCGCGCGCTGCCCACCGCCAGCGAGGCAAAGATGGCGATCGCCAGCAGCAGCTCGATCAAGGTGAAGCCCCGCTGACCGGTCAACCTGCCTGGCCTAGCGTGGCGCATCGACCAGCCCCAACCACCCCGTGGCCTGGTGCAGTACTTGGCGGTCCGAAGCAAGGCCTACCCGTACGTGTACTTCCAGCAGGGCACCCTCACCCAGGCGGCGGCGGGTTTCCTGCAGGGTCCAGCGACGCTGGCCGAACATGACATCCAGGGTGCGCTCGCCAGGACCCGGTGCAGGTTGCAGGCGCATCTCCATCAAATGGTTGTCCGCGACCCAGCTGGCGAGCAAGCGCTTCTCAAGCCCCTGCGATTGCACCAGTACATGCTGGCTGGCCGAGGTAACCGCCACGGCCAGTACCGCGAAGATCACCAACGCCACCAACACTTCCAGCAAGGTGAAGCCGCGTTCAGCGCAGGAAACTGGGGTCATTGATGCCATCACTCGACACAGAAACAAGGCGTACATCGTTCACCCCGAAATGAAGGGCAAACGGCGTGTGCTCGTCGTTGCCATACATCACCAGTTGCGGTGCCCTCCCAGGCACACCGGGAGGCACCGGAACCCCATCGATCTCCACGTGCAGGTCCAGGTCGATATCTCGATGCTTGCCCGCAATCTCCCAGTGGTGTCCGGCGGCTCTAAGCAGTTGATAGCCCCGGGCATCAATGCGGATACCCAGTGCCAATCCTTCCAGCACCGCCTGGTGCCGCGCGTGCTGTACCAACTGGAAGAAAAGGTTGGCTTCCTGATTGGCCATACGTTGCGGGTCACGCCCGAACATGACACCTGCCATGCTCATCACGATGCCCAGCAGCAGCATGACCAACAGCAGCTCCAGCAGCGTAAAGCCTCGAGAGCGGCGCTGTTTCATTCAGGCCAGTTACCGATATCGGCATCCATCTCCTCACCACCCGGCTGACCATCGGCCCCCAGGGAGTAAAGGTCATAGCCTTGGGCCGAACGGGTGCCTGGGCTTGCAAACCGGTAAGGCGAGCCCCAGGGGTCGATGGGTGTACTCTTGAGGTAGCCTTGGGCACTCCATTGACGCGGGAGTGGCGCTACGGTTGGTCGCGTCACCAAGGCTTCCAGGCCTTGCGAGGTGGTCGGGTAGCGGCCGTTATCCAGACGGTAGATTTCCAACGCGGTAGAGATCGACTGGATATCGGTGCGGGCTGCAGTCAGCTTGGCATGGTCAGGACGGCTCATCACGTTGGGCAGCACCAGCGCACCAAGCACTCCAAGAATGATCACCACCACCATGATTTCGATGAGGGTGAAGCCGCGTTGCGCGCGGCGTGCTGAACGTTTGGACATATCAGTTGACCAGTTGGTTGAGGTTGAGAATCGGCAGCAGGATGGCGAGCACGATGAACAGCACGATGCCGCCCATCACCAGCAACATCAGGGGCTCGCACAGGCTCACCAGCAACGAGATGCGCCCCGCCAGTTGCTTGGCCTGAAGGTCTGCGGCACGTTCAAGCATGGTGTCCAGCTCACCGGCGCGTTCGCCACTGGCGATCATGTGCAGCATCAGCGGCGGCAAGGTGTCGCTGCGTGCCAGGCAATTGGCCAGCGAGCTGCCCTCGCCCAGCTCGCGGGCGGCCTGCAGCAAACGCTCGCGCAGGATCTGGTTGCCGATCACCGCTGCGCCGATGTTCATTGCCTCGACCAGGGCTACCCCGCTGCGCCCCAGGATGGCCAAGGTACTGATGAACCGTGCCGCTTCACTGGCGCGGACAAACTCGCCATAGCCCGGCAGGCGCAGTGAAAAGCCATGCCATTGCCTGCGCAGTGCGGGCTGGCGAAGTGCCCAGGCAAACAGCGCAGCGGCTACCACCAACAGCGCCAGCGCTGCCAAGCCGTAATGTTGGGTGGCATCGCTCATGGCGATCAGCACTTGCGTTGCCAGCGGCAGCTGCGCCTGGTCGCGCGAAAAGGCTTGCACCACATCGGGCACCACATAACCGAGCAGAAACCCCACCACCAGTAACGAAACAACCAGGAGGATCACCGGGTAAACCATGGCCAGCTGTACTTTCTGGCGCAGGGCCTGCTGGTTCTCGCCATGCTCGGCCAAGCGCTCGAGTACGCCCGCCAGGTGGCCGGAGCGTTCGGCGGCGGCCACGGTGGCCCGGTAAACCATGGGGAACGCCTGAGGGTAGTGCGCAAGAGCCTGGGCCAGGGCGAGGCCTTCGGCAACCCGCTCAACAACACCTCCCAGCACCAGCCGTACCTGGCGCTGGGTGCTCTGGCCGGCGACTGCCTGCAAGGCCTCGATCAACGGCACCCCGGCATGCAGCAGCGTCGCCAACTGGCGGGTCAGCAACGAGCGTTGGGCCAGGCTCATGCCTTTACCTGTGCGCCAGCCGGCCATTGGCGATGTCCCTACGGGGGCCAGCTTCAGCACCAGCAAGCCTTGCTCGCGCAAGGTTTGCCGGGCCTGACGCGCCCCCGATGCCTCCAGCGTTCCTCGCTGGCGCGCCCCCTGCGCATCCTGGGCCTGGTAGCGGAACATCGGCATGTCAGCCCTGCCCCGTCACACGCAGCAGCTCTGCCAGGCTGGTCTGCCCCAGGCAGACACGCTGGACGCCATGCTGGAACAAGCTTGGTGTGGCCGCGCGGATCACTTCGGACATGTCAGCCACGGACGCACGGGCGTGGATCGCCTGGGCCAATGCGGGCGTCACCACCACCATCTCGTGCAAGGCCAGGCGCCCGCTGTAACCCTGCAGGCATTCGCTACAGCCCTGCGCTTCGTAGAGCTGCGACGGCAACCCGGCGGGGTGGCCCAAAGCGCTGGCCGTAGCCTCGTCCACCTCATAGACGACCTTGCAGTGGTCGCAGAGCCGCCGCACCAGGCGCTGGGCCATCACCCCGGCCAGCGATGAGGCAAGCAAACAGGTATCGATGCCCATGTCGGCAAGGCGCGTGATGGCCCCCAGCGCACTGTTGGTATGCAGGGTGGACAGCACCAGGTGGCCGGTCAGCGAGGCCTGCACCGCGATGTCCGCAGTCTCCCGGTCACGGATTTCGCCCACCATGACCACGTCCGGGTCCTGGCGCAGGATGGCGCGCAGGCCACGGGCGAAGGTCATGTCGACCTTGGTGTTCACCTGGGTCTGGCCGATGCCGGGCAGGTGATACTCGATCGGGTCCTCGACGGTGAGGATATTGCGGGATACCTGGTTTAGGTATGACAGCGCGGTATACAGTGTCGTGGTCTTGCCGGACCCGGTGGGCCCGGTGACCAGAAAAATGCCGTGCGGTTTTTCCAGCATGTGCATGAAGCCCGCTCGCACCGAGCTGTGCATCTGCATGTGATCGATGTCGAGGCGTACTGCCTGCTTGTCCAGTAAGCGCAGCACGACCCGCTCGCCATGGGCAGCAGGCAAGGTCGACACCCGCACGTCCACTTCATGGCCGGCAAGACGCAGGCTGATCCGGCCATCCTGGGGCACACGCTTTTCGGCGATATCCAGGCGCGCCATGACCTTGATGCGCGAAACCAGCAGGGCAGACAGCTCCCGGGGCGGCGTCAGTACTTCGCGCATGACGCCGTCGATGCGCATGCGCACGCGCAGCTGCTGCTCGAAGGTTTCCAGGTGGATATCCGAGGCCCGCGATCTCACCGCCTCGCTGAACAAAGCGTTGAGCAAGCGAATGATCGGCGCGTCGTCCTGTTGCTCAAGCAGGTCGCAGGTCTGCGGCAAGGCTTCGGCCAACCGCGACAGGTCGATTTCCTGGTCAAGGCCCTGGACCACCGCCTGCGCGGCATCCTGGCCTGGGCCGTAGCATTGGGCCAGGCGCTCGGCAAAGTGGGCATCGCTCACGCGACGCAGAGGCCAGGTACTCCCCACTAGCCTGCAGGCCTCGGCCATGGCCGCCAGTGATGCGCCTTCACGCATCAGCAAAGCATGCTCGGCTGCCTGGTGGTCGAGCAGGATGCCGTGACGTCGGGCAAAGCTGAACGGCAGGGCGATGCTCATGGGCGCGGCCGGTGCGCGTCAGGCAGACGCCGCGTATCGAACATCCGCCGGGCATCTTCCGGCAAGGTCGAATCATCCGCATTGCGCAACCCTTCGTAGGCACGCCCCCCCGCCTCGACCCGCTCGGCCTGGCTGCGCAAGATGGTCGGGCGCAGGAACACCATAAGGTTGGTTTTTTCCTGGGAGTCGCTGCGCCACCGGAACAAGCCACCCACCCAGGGAATACGGCTGAGCAGCGGCACGCCGCGCTCTACCTGGCGCACGCTGTCCTTGATCAGGCCACCAATCACGATGATCTCGCCATCGGAGGCCAGGATGGTGCTCTTGAGCGTGCGCTTGTTGGTGATCAGATCATTCTCGGCCGCGCTGGGCGCAATTTCCGAGCTTTCCTGCTCGACCTCGAGGCGCAGGCTGTTGCCTTCGTTGATGTGCGGGCGCACCTTCAGGCTGATACCGATGTCCTTGCGCTCGACCGTGGTGAAGGGGTTTTCCGAACCACTGCCGGGGGTCACGTAAGAGCCTGTCTTGAACGGCACGTTCTGCCCAACCAGGATCTGCGCCTCCTGGTTATCCAGCGTCAGCAGGCTAGGCGTGGACAACAGATTACTGCGGCTGTTGCTGGCCAAAGCCGATACCAAGGCGGCAAAACGATCAGAGCCGATGGCCAGGGCGGCGCCCCCCGGCAGCTTGGCCTCTTTGCCCAGCAGGTCGGCCAATGTAGCGCCGCTTTCGCTGTAGGTAATGCCACCTTTGAGGCCACCCTTGTCCATGCCCCATTGCACGCCCAGTGCCTCCTCGATGCTGCCGCTGACTTCAACGATTGCCGCATGAATAAGCACCTGCGCCCGCGGCTGGTCCAGTTGCAGGATGATCTGTTCCACACTGGCCAACGTTTGCGGCTCGCCCAGCAGCACCAGCGCGTTCTGGCTGGCATCGGCCTTGACGATGGCTTCGCCGGTAATGTCGACGCCCGGAGTGTTTGTGCCCGGCGTGCCATCCAGGCGTTTGCCCACCTCGCCCAGCACTTCGGCAAGCTGCTCGGCATTGCTGTGTTGCAGGCGCACCACCCGCCAGTTCTGCGAGGTAGCGGGTGCTGGTACATCCAGCGAGCGTGTCAGTTGCGCCATGCGTTGCCTGGACTTGGCCGGGCCAAGGATCAGCAGGCGGTTACCGCCCGTATCAACCAGCACCCGCACGCCGCTGTCGGGCCCTCCGGCGGCTGCTTCGACCACCGGGAACACCGCATCGGCCCGGGCTTGGCGCAAGCTCACCAGCTCATGGTCATGCCGCTGGCCGCTGTCGAGTTGCAGAACCAGGTGCTCCAGGCGGTCAAGGTTGGCTGCGGAGTCGGTCACCACCAAGGCATTGGCCGAACTGGACGGCCCAATGTAGCCACTGCTGGAAACCAACGGCCGTAACAGCCCGGCCAGGTCAGCAGCCACACTGCCCGACAGGTTGAAAACACGCGTCGTGAACGCTGCCGGTATCGCCTCCACCTGCTGGTTGGCCCAGGCCTTGGCCTCACTGGCCGGCAGCACCAGCAAACGGTCGCCGTCGTTCACAGCGGCAAAGCCCTGGGCATTGAGCACCGAGTAGAACAGCCGGCGGATCCCTTCGCGGTCCAGCGCTTCGCTGGAAAGGACTGTGATACGGCCTTGCACGCGCGGGTCGAGGATGATCGTCTGGTCAAGGATCGCGCCCACTTCGCGTACCACCTCGCGTACATCGGCATCGCTCATCGCCAGCTGCCAGGTGGGCGCCTCGGCCAGCGCCAGGGAACAGTTCAGGGTAAGACAGGCGCCGAACGAGGCGACGCGCAGATATCGCTTGAGAGTCATTGCACCTCCCGCAACAGGCGGGATGAAGGGTCGGGAGTGTGGTGCGGGCGAACGGCAGCACCTGCAGGCAGGAACACGGTTGGAGCGGGCGCGGACATCGACACGACTTCCTCGCGGCCTCCGGACCACAACACGATGGAACGCACATCGATGCGGCGCAGCACGCCGCGGCCCGGTATGCGGTCACCGACGCGGTAGATAGCCTCACCGCCATGGCTTTTCACCAAGGCGCGAGCCTCGCCCTGGCTGGAAACAAAACTGGCCTTGAGGGCGACATCCGCTTGGCCCGACTGCTGCGGGCGCGTTGCCTGGAAGCCGAACGCCAACGCCACGGTGGCCGCCGGCAACGGTTTTGCCGGCAGCTGGGGTGTCTCCACCGGCACTGCCGGAACCGCCGGCGGGGCAGCGACGGGATAAGTCCTTTCCCGCCATGACAGCCAGGCAAGCGTTGCCACCACGCACGCCAGCCAGATCAAATGCGAAGTGCGCTTCATCCGGGTCAGGGCAGCATCCGCCTTAGCACGCGTCGCCCGCTCAGCTCATGCAACACCACGGCAGCGATATGCAGCGCTACCCCCGTGGCCAGCAGCAGGCAAGCAGCAATGTGAATGTAGAACCAGACGCGGTGCCAGAACGGCTCGCTCAGCAGTGGCGCGATGGAGAACCAACCGAACACCTCTATGGCCCTGTCCATCATCAGCAGGCCGGACGCCAATACGATCGCCGTGGTCCAGTACAAGCCCTCGTGCACGACATGCGCAATGCGCTGGCCCTTTGGATCATCGTGCAGGCTTCGTGGCTTGAGACGGGTCAGACGCAACAGCCAGCGCAGCAGGAATACAGGAATGAACAACGTAGTCATGGCGACGTTGATGAAGGCGACTCGGTGAAGCGTGGCGGGGGTGACATCCATGTGCGCCACGTAAAAACCGCTGATCAGCGCCCAAAGGATGACCATTGCAGAGACCCAGTGCAGGAGGATCTGCTGCCAGCAATACTTTTGTACTTGCATTTGGAGTACTCGAAGAGCCTGGCCCCCTCAAGGGGCCAGGTTTGATGCCTTATTTCTCGATCCAGGCCATGTTCCAGTGAGAGCCAGTGCCTGGCTCGAACTGGCCAGCGGCTGCGGAGTACTGCACGCAATAACCCGAGGCAGGGAATGGCTGGCACTCGTAGACCTTGCCATTCTTGGGCTGCAGTACTTTGGTACCCGCTTTGTAGTTCGAGAGCGATTCAGGGAAGACAAAGTCATAGGAGGCATCGCCCGCCGCTTTGAGCTGCAGCGTCTTCTGATCCTGCAGCAGCACCCGATCAAGCTTGTCCACGCCCACGACCTTGAGGGTGTGCATACCTTCACCACTCACAACATTCAGCGCGAACGGTTCCGTACCGTTAACGTTCTGGCGCGAGTAAGAGACCTGCTTGTTGTTGCTGTCGAACAGCCGCGCCGTCACGGTCAAGGCCTTGTTGGTCATGACAGAGAAATCCACGCCACCTGTGCCGTCCACGATCGTGTACTCGGGTTTCACATCGTGCAGGTGCATCGTGGTCGGATCGCCAGCGGCGGTTTCAAAGTCCAGAATGTAGTTGGTCAGGCCGCTTTCGGCTTTGGCGAAGATGCTGTTGGAGCCCTGCACGGGCTCGATGTTGCCGTCCGTGTCCATCTGACCGGCACGTACCAGCGTCTGGGTTTCATTGATCTGCCTGGCCAGCTTGTAGGCCCAGTTGGCAGCGATGCCCTCTTCGGCGCTATCGACCGTGATGCTCACATGGTGCGACGTACGCTCGCCATTGGCATCGAATGCGCGTGCGGTGACTTTATCGCCAACTTCAAGGTCACGATTGGCACTGATTTCAGCCAGGCGCGGCCACTCAGGGGCTGGGCCGCCATCGAGCTGAATATCGACGTCAGCAACGCTATGGAAAGCCTTGTCGGTATCGCCAACTTTCCAGACGCCAAGAATCACGTGCTGGCCCGTGCGGTCAGTCGGCAATGTGCAGCTGTGCTTCGGGTTGGTACCTGTACCAGCAGCGGGTATCTGATGCTTGCCATCTACCACGCAGAACGGGGTGGCATCGAAAGCGGCACGCGTCAACGCTGCGTTGGGGTTCCAATCCGCCTTGGTAATGAAGTACTCCCACGAGGTAACCGGATGCGGGGCTTCATAATGCCAGTCGAATTGCATGTTACGGTCAGTGACCGGGGTCAGGTGCCAGCGGTTGGCCGATTGCTCATCCAGGGCGCCGAAGTCGCCACGCGCACCGCCACTGGCAATTTTTCCATCAACAGGGCCAGCACCTGGGAAACGCCCTATCGCCTCACCGACCGACCACGGTTCGTACTGAGCGCCACCACAGTTGGTGTTGAGATTTTTCTGGTTCGCATGGCAGAGCGCCGCGCGAGAAGGTGGATCTGCCAGGTTGCCATGCGCATTGGCCATTTGAGCTTGTAAAGCTGTGCCTGCAATCGCCATCCACACACCGGTGGCGACAACGCTTTTTCGCAGGGTCTTTGTTGTATTCATCACGAACTCCGAACGCATTGCTGGTGAAATGCGCAAGGGCGCATTTACTGGAAGCGAATGCGCCTTCTGCGCAAGGGGAGTCCGGACTTTAGAGAAAAGCAGTTTGCCTATATGTAGGAATAAACCTGTCTAGCTCCCCGATTCGCAACCTTTGCGCTCGGGGAGCTTCGAATCAGCCGTGATACTGCGCAGAAAGCTCGTGAACGGCATTGATGAATACGCCGGCATGCTCCGGGTCGACTTCCGGGGTAATGCCGTGGCCAAGGTTGAACACATGACCGGTGCCATGGCCGTAGCTGGCCAGGATGCGCGCCACTTCCTTGCGAATGGCCTCGGGCTTGGCGTAAAGCACGGTCGGATCCATGTTGCCTTGCAAGGCTACTTTGTCCCCCACGCGGCGGCGGGCGTCGCCAATCTCGCAGGTCCAGTCCAGGCCCAGTGCGTCGGCACCTGCGTCGGCGATGCTTTCCAGCCACAAACCACCATTCTTGGTGAACAGGATCACCGGCACCTTGCGCCCCTCGTGCTCGCGGATCAGGCCGCTGACGATCTTGCGCATGTAGGCCAGTGAGAACTCCTGGTAGGCCGCCGCCGACAGGTTGCCGCCCCAGGTGTCGAAGATCTGCACGGCCTGGGCGCCGGCCAGGATCTGACCGTTAAGGTAGCTGGTGACCGACTGGGCCAGCTTGTCCAGCAGCAGGTGCAGGGCTTGCGGATTGTCGTAGGCCATGGCCTTGGTCTTGCGGAAGTCCTTCGACGAGCCGCCTTCGACCATGTAGGTGGCCAGGGTCCACGGGCTGCCGGAGAAGCCGATCAACGGCACACGGCCATTGAGCTCACGGCGAATGGTGCTGACCGCATCCATCACGTAGCCGAGGTCTTTCTGTGGGTCCGGGACTGGCAGCGCTTCGATGTCGGCGGGGGTGCTGATGACCTTCTTGAAACGCGGGCCTTCGCCGGTTTCGAAGTACAGGCCCAGGCCCATGGCATCGGGAATGGTAAGGATGTCCGAGAACAGGATCGCTGCGTCCAGCGGGTAGCGGTCCAGCGGCTGCAGGGTGACCTCGCAGGCGAACTGCGGGTTCATGCACAGGCTCATGAAGTCACCGGCCTTGGCGCGGCTGGCGCGGTACTCCGGCAGGTAGCGGCCGGCCTGGCGCATCATCCACACCGGGGTGACGTCTACGGGTTGCTTGAGCAGTGCACGCAGGAAACGATCGTTCTTCAGGGCAGTCATGTCGGCATCCGGAAAAATAGTGCGGGCATTTTCTCAGACACCAGCGCAAAAGGCACGGCCATGACCATGTGTTTTGTCTATTGGATGCCACAGATCAAGCGTTTTTGTATACAAAAGCTTCGCGGGCATGCCCGCTACCACGGGTTCTACGCTTAACCCTGTGGGAGCGGGCATGCCCGCGAACAGGCCGAAAATCAGACTTCGAGGTAGTCCAGGATACCCTCGGCGGCCGTACGCCCTTCGAAGATCGCAGTCACCACCAAGTCCGAACCGCGCACCATGTCGCCACCGGCAAACACTTTCGGGTTGCTGGTCTGGTGCTTGAACTTGCCCTTCTCCGGGGCAACCACACGGCCCTGGCTGTCCAGCTGAATGCCATGCTGCTCAAACCACGGCGCCGGGCTCGGGCGGAAGCCGAAGGCGATTACCACGGCGTCTGCCGGCAGGATCTCTTCGGAGCCCGGGATTGGCTCAGGGCTGCGGCGCCCACGGGCATCAGGCTCGCCCAGGCGAGTCTCGACCACTTTGACGCCTTCGACCTTGTCCTCACCCACAATGGCGATGGGCTGGCGGTTGTAGAGGAACTTCACACCCTCTTCCTTGGCGTTCTTCACCTCTTTGCGCGAACCCGGCATGTTGGCTTCGTCACGACGATAAGCACAGGTCACTGCCTTGGCACCCTGACGGATCGAGGTACGGTTGCAGTCCATCGCGGTGTCACCACCACCCAGCACCACCACTTTCTTGCCCTGCATGTCGACGAAGTCTTCCGGCGACTTCTCGAAGCCCAGGTTGCGGTTGACGTTGGCGATCAGGAAGTCCAGTGCGTCATGCACGCCCGGCAGGTCTTCACCCGGGAAGCCGCCCTTCATGTAGGTGTAGGTACCCATGCCCATGAACACCGCGTCGTACTCGGCGAGCAGCTGTTCCATGGTCACGTCCTTGCCCACCTCGGTGTTCAGGCGGAACTCGATGCCCATGCCGGTGAACACTTCACGGCGGTTGCTGAGCACGGTCTTTTCCAGCTTGAACTCGGGGATACCGAAAGTCAGCAGGCCACCGATCTCAGGGTTTTTGTCGAACACCACCGGGGTTACCCCGGCGCGCACCAGCACATCGGCGCAGCCCAGGCCAGCCGGGCCTGCGCCGATGATGGCGACGCGCTTGCCGGTGGGCTTGACCTTGGACATGTCCGGGCGCCAGCCCATGGCGAAGGCGGTGTCGGTGATGTACTTCTCCACCGAGCCGATGGTCACCGCGCCGAAACCGTCGTTCAGGGTGCAGGCACCCTCGCACAGGCGGTCTTGCGGGCAAACACGGCCGCATACTTCCGGCAGGGTGTTGGTCTGGTGCGACAGTTCCGCCGCGGCCAGGATGTTGCCTTCGGAGACCAGCTTCAACCAGTTGGGGATGAAGTTGTGTACCGGGCACTTCCACTCGCAATACGGGTTACCGCAGCCCAGGCAGCGGTGCGCCTGCTCCACGGACTGCTGCGGCTTGAACGGTTCGTAGATTTCCACGAACTCCTTCTTGCGCTGGCGCAGCAGCTTTTTTTTCGGGTCCTTTCGGCCCACTTCGATGAACTGGAAGTCGTTGTTCAGACGTTCAGCCATTTTTCAAAACCTCTTTACAGCAGCTGCAAGCTACACGCTGCAAGCCGCAAGACGATCACTTAAGCCGGGCAAACCTCTCACTGCCATTACGTGCAGCTTGAGGCTTGCCACTTGCAGCTGTTTTTACTGCGGGTTGGCACGGGTGCTGGACAGCAGCTGCTTCAGGTTGGCTGCCTTCGGCTTGACCAGCCAGAAGCGCCGCACGTAGTCGTCCAGGTTCTCCGAGAGCTCACGCCCCCACTCGCTGCCGGTCTCATCCACATACTCGGCAAGGACACGCGCCAGGTGGCTACGGTAGGCCTCCATCGCTTCGCCACTGATACGCTGGATTTCCACCAACTCGTGGTTGAGCTTGTCGACGAAGCTATTGTCCATGTCGAGCACGTAGGCAAAGCCGCCAGTCATGCCAGAACCGAAGTTGTAACCGGTCTTGCCCAGAACGCAGACAAAGCCGCCGGTCATGTATTCACAGCAGTGATCGCCAGTGCCCTCGACAACAGCATGGGCGCCGGAGTTACGCACAGCGAAGCGCTCGCCCGCAGTACCTGCGGCAAACAGCTTGCCGCCAGTGGCACCGTACAGGCAGGTGTTGCCGACGATGGCGCTGTGCTGGGTTTCGAACGGGCTGCCGGCTGGCGGCACGATGGTGACCTTGCCACCGGTCATGCCTTTGCCGACGTAATCGTTGGCGTCGCCTTCCAGGTGCAGGTTCAGGCCACCGGCGTTCCACACGCCAAAGCTCTGGCCCGCAGTCCCCTTGAAGCGGAAGGTGATCGGCGCCGCGGCCATGCCCTGGTTGCCATGCAGGCGGGCGATTTCGCCCGACACACGCGCACCGATGGAGCGGTCGCAGTTGCAGATGTCGAGGCTGAACTCGCCACCCGCCTGGTCGCGGATGGCCGGCATGGCCATATCAACCATCTTCTCGGCCAACTCGCCCAGGTCGAACGGCGGGTTCTTGTCGACTTCGCAGAACTGCGGTTTGTCCGCCGGAATGTGCGAGCTGCCCAGCAGCGGCGACAGGTCCAGGTACTGCTGGCGTTCGGTGTCACCTGGCAGCACTTCGAGCAGGTCGGTACGGCCGATCAACTCGCCAAGGCTGCGCACACCCAGCTTGGCCAACCACTCGCGGGTTTCTTCGGCGACAAAGGTGAAGAAGTTGATCACCATGTCGACGGTGCCGATGTAGTGGTCCTTGCGCAGCTTGTCGTTCTGGGTGGCCACGCCGGTGGCGCAGTTGTTCAGGTGGCAGATGCGCAGGTACTTGCAGCCCAGGGCAATCATTGGCGCGGTACCAAAGCCGAAGCTTTCGGCGCCGAGAATGGCCGCCTTGATCACGTCCAGGCCGGTTTTCAGGCCGCCGTCGGTCTGCACCCGCACCTTGCCACGCAGGTCGTTGCCGCGCAGGGTCTGGTGGGTTTCCGCAAGGCCCAGCTCCCAAGGGGCGCCGGCGTATTTGATCGAGGTCAGCGGCGAAGCACCGGTACCACCGTCGTAACCGGAGATGGTGATCAGGTCGGCATAGGCCTTGGCCACACCCGCGGCGATGGTGCCCACGCCCGCTTCGGCTACCAACTTGACCGATACCAGCGCCTGTGGGTTGACCTGCTTGAGGTCGTAGATCAGCTGCGCCAGATCTTCGATCGAGTAGATGTCATGGTGGGGCGGTGGCGAGATCAAGGTCACGCCCGGTACCGCATAACGCAGCTTGGCGATCAGGCCGTTGACCTTTCCGCCCGGCAACTGGCCGCCCTCACCCGGCTTGGCGCCCTGGGCAACCTTGATCTGCAGCACTTCGGCGTTGACCAGATACTCCGGGGTCACACCAAAACGGCCGGTGGCCACCTGCTTGATCTTCGAGCTCTTGATGGTGCCATAGCGCGACGGGTCTTCGCCGCCTTCACCCGAGTTGGAGCGCGCGCCCAGGCGGTTCATGGCCTCGGCCAGCGCTTCGTGGGCTTCCGGCGACAGTGCACCCAGCGAGATACCCGCCGAGTCGAAACGCTTGAGAATCGCCTCCAGCGGCTCGATCTGCTCCAGCGCCAGCGGCTGGTCGGCCACTTTCACCTTGAGCAAGTCACGAATCATCGACACCGGGCGCTGGTCCACCAGCGTGGTGTATTCCTTGAACTTGGCGTAGTCACCCTGCTGCACGGCGGCTTGCAGGGTGTTGACCACATCCGGGTTGTAAGCGTGGTATTCGCCACCGTGGACGAACTTCAGCAGGCCACCTTGCTGGATCGGCTTACGCGCGCTCCAGGCTTCGGCCGCCAGCAGCTTCTGGTCGTTCTCCAGGTCTTCGAAGCGCGCACCCTTGATGCGGCTGGACACGCCCTTGAAGCTCAGGCCGACCACTTCCTCGGCCAGGCCAATGGCTTCGAACAGCTGTGCACCGCGGTACGAGGCGATGGTGGAGATACCCATCTTCGACAGGATCTTCAGCAGGCCCTTGGAGATACCTTTGCGGTAGTACTTGAACACTTCGTCCAGGTCGCCCAGCACTTCACCGGTACGGATCAGGTCAGCCAGTACTTCATACGCCAGGTACGGGTAAACGGCCGAGGCACCGAAGCCCAGCAGCACGGCGAAATGATGCGGATCACGGGCGGTAGCGGTTTCAACCAGGATGTTGCTGTCGCAGCGCAGGCCCTGTTCGGTCAGGCGGTGGTGCACTGCACCAACGGCCAGCGAAGCATGCACCGGCAGCTTGCCCGGGGCGATATAACGATCGCTCAGCACCAGCTGGGTCTTGCCCCCACGCACAGCCTCTTCGGCCTGGTCGGCAATGTTGCGGATGGCCGCTTCCAGGCCAACGCCCTGCTCATAGTTGAGGTCGATCAGCTGGCGGTCGAAGCCTTCGCGCTCCAGGTTCATCAGCGAACGCCACTTGGCGGGCGAGATGACCGGCGAGCTGAGAATGACCCGCGAAGCGTGCTCCGGGGACTCCTGGAAGATGTTGCGCTCAGCACCCAGGCAGATTTCCAGCGACATCACGATCGCTTCGCGCAGCGGGTCGATCGGCGGGTTGGTTACCTGAGCGAACTGCTGGCGGAAGAAGTCGTACGGCGAGCGCACGCGCTGCGACAGCACGGCCATCGGCGTGTCGTCACCCATCGAGCCAACGGCTTCCTGGCCCTGCTCACCCAACGGGCGCAGTACCTGGTCACGCTCTTCGAAGGTGACCTGGAACATCTTCATGTATTGCTTGAGCTGGTCAGCGTCGTAGCTGGCCACACCCTGGTCGTCGGTCAGCGTCGCCTGGATACGCGTAGCGTGCTGGCGCAACCAGCGCTTGTACGGGTGCCGCGACTTCAGGCGGTTGTCGATGGCGTCGGTGTCGAGGATCTGGCCGGTTTCGGTGTCCACGGCAAGGATCTGGCCCGGGCCGACACGGCCCTTGGCCAGCACTTCCTCAGGCTGATAGCCCCATACGCCGATTTCCGAGGCAATGGTGATGTAACCATTGGTGGTGGTCACCCAGCGCGCCGGGCGCAGGCCGTTGCGGTCAAGCAGGCACACCGCGTGGCGGCCTTCGGTCATGACGATACCGGCCGGGCCATCCCACGGCTCCATGTGCATGGAGTTGTATTCGTAGAAGGCGCGCAGGTCGGCGTCCATGGTCTCGACGTTCTGCCACGCTGGCGGTACCAGCATGCGCACGCCGCGGAACAGGTCGATGCCACCGGTGACCATCAGTTCCAGCATGTTGTCCATGCTCGACGAGTCGGAACCGACGCGGTTGACCAGCGGGCCGAGCTCTTCGAGGTCGGGGATCTGGTCATTGGCGAACTTGGTGCGACGAGCAACGGCCCAGTTACGATTGCCGGTGATGGTGTTGATCTCGCCGTTATGGGCGAGGAAGCGGAACGGCTGCGCCAGCGGCCATTTCGGCAGGGTGTTGGTGGAGAAGCGCTGGTGGAACACGCAGATCGCGGTTTGCAGGCGCTCGTCACCCAGGTCTGGATAAAACGCCGCGAGATCGCGCGGCATCATCAGGCCTTTGTAGATGATGGTCTTGTGGGAGAAGCTGCAGATGTAGTGGTCGGCGTCGTGGGCGTTGGCCACCGACGAACGACGACGGGCACTGAACAGCTTGATGGCAAATTCCTGGTCGCTCAGGCCTTCACCGCCAATGAACACCTGCTCGATCTGCGGCAGGCGCTCCAGGGCCAGGCGGCCGAGTACGCGGGTGTCGATCGGCACCTTGCGCCAGCCGACCAGTTTCAGGCCAGCGGCGAGGATCTCGCGGTCCATGTTGGCGCGGGCAGCTTCGGCTTTGACCGGGTCCTGGTTGAAGAACACCATGCCGACGGCGTACTGCTTGGGCAGCTCGACAGCGAAGTGCTCCTGGGCCATGGCACGCAGGAATTGATCGGGCTTCTGCATGAGCAGACCGCAACCGTCACCGGTCTTGCCGTCGGCATTGATGCCGCCGCGGTGGGTCATGCATGTCAGCGCCTGCATGGCAGTTTGCAGAAGGTGGTGGCTCGGCTCACCCGTCATATGGGCGATCAGGCCAAAACCACAGTTGTCCTTGAATTCTTCGGGATGGTACAGACCTGTTTTCATAGACACATTCTCACCAGGTTCACCTCTCAACGGAGGTAAATCTCTTTTTTAACAACCACTTACCATCCACGCCGATCAAACGCCAGCTTTTTTGCGGTGGTCATGGAAAACCATTGTTGCACAGCGACAGCGACGCCCACAAATTTTCATGTCTCGTCATTGAAAATTTATGTCGCAATTTTGAATGTTTTTGCGCCATGCGCCGTGATAGCAGCTTGGCTCGAGTCTGAAGCGTTTCAGCCATGACTGCAACTAAGGGCTTGTGGCCGGCAGTCCGGGACAGAAAAGCCTGCCGCGCTCGGGCGCAGCAGGCTAGTCGAAAGCTAGAATTCGCTTAGCTACTGGGCGGCGGGGTGATGCCGCCCGGAAGGTATCAGCGGGCCGTGGCCAGCTCTTGTTGGACGCTGCCGACGGTACGTGGCCAAGGTTTACCAGCCTGGACCTTCGCTGGCAAGTTCTTGATTGCCGCAACCGCTGCGTCGCGGTTGGCGAAACTGCCGTAAGTCACGACGTACAGAGGCTTGCCCTGTAGGTTTTTCTTGAAGTAGCGATAGTCGCCACCCTGGGCCTTGACGTAAGCCTGGGCCGACGCCTCGGAGCTGGTACCAAGGATCTGCACCACATAATTGCCCGGCTTCTGTCCGGCATACCAGCCACTGTTGCCAGCGCCAGCGGCGGCTGGTTTTTCCGCAGCTTTGGCAGCCGGCTTGGCCACGGCGACCTGGGTCGGCGCCGGTGCTGGCTTGGCCGGCGCAACCGGCTTGGCGGGCTGGGTTGCAACAGGCTTGGGCGCAGGCGCAACCGACTGCACGGGCTGGGCAGGCGCAGGCGCCGGGCCAGCCGGCACACCTTGTGGCGGAGCGATGGTGGTCACGGTAGGTGGCGGGTTGCCAGGCTGCAGCGCGGTGTCGACAGCCGGGCCTCCCTCTTCACCCTCGCCCATGCCTGCGGCTTGGGCCAGCGGCTCGCGCATCACCGGCTGCGACTGGCCAACCAGTGGCAGCGGCATTGGCTGGGACGAGCCAGAGAACTCGATGGCAGCACCCTGCTTGCCGTCGCCCAGTGGCAACTGGGCCTGGGCAGCCGGCGCTTCGGCAGGGGCCTTGTCGCCTTTCTTGGGCATCAATACCGCGGCCGCAACGGCAACCACGACCACAGCGGACAGTGCGAGCACATGTTTTTTAGGCATCTTGAACCCCATGGTTGGTCGCTTGGCCGTCGAGCGGCTGGCGATCATGGCTTCGATCAAAGTGTCACGGGCGACCTGATTGATGTTGCCAGGCCAGCCGTCGGAGTTTTCATGGATATCGGCGATCTGTTCACGGCTGAACACCTCGATGCCCCGACCAGCCCCTTCCAGGCGCTGTTCCAGGTACTCGCGGGTTTCTTCTTCACTGTAGGGCGCAAGCTCGATGATGTGAAAACGTTCTTCCTCGACATTGAGCTCATCCAGCCCGGCAATCAGCGATGGCTCACCGAACAGAAACACGTGCGGACGCCCTTCAGGAACCCCCGCCGCCAACTCCAGCAACGCTTGGAGTGCCGACTCGTCGAGTTGTTCCGCATCGTCCACCAGCAAATACACTTCCTGCCCGGTCAGTGCCAGCTGCACCACCTTCGATAGGATCGCCTGCACCTCGGGCTGGGCCACACCCAGCTCCTGCGCGACCTGCGCGAGCATACTGGAGGCGTCGCTGGCGCTGCGGGCCGACACCACCACACTTTGCACAGTCTGCTTGTTGGTGCTGGCCACCAGGGCCTGGCGAAGTAGCGACTTGCCGCTGCCCAACGGGCCGCTGACCACCAGCATCAACTGGCTATAGCGCGCCAGGTGGTGCAGTTGGCCGAGCACCGGTTTGCGCTGGGCCGGGAAGAACTTGAAGCCAGGTACGCGGGGCGCGAACGGATCATGGCTCAACTGGTAATGGTCGAGAAAGGCCTCATCGGCATGCAAACTTGTCATTGCGCTGTCACAACCTCAAAGCTGGGCCACGATCGCGCGGTAATCCGCCGACAGCGTGGCCTGAAGAATCTCTTTCGAATAGTCGTCGGTCACCACGGCCTCGCCCATTTGGCGCAGCAGCACCAAACGCAAACGACCGTCGAGCACCTTCTTGTCGACCGCCATGTGCTCCATGAAATGCGCCGGGGTCATTTCCTGTGGTGGCACCACCGGCAAACCTGCGTCCTGCAACAGGCGGATTCCACGATCGCGCTCAGCCTGGTCGATCCAGCCAAGGCGCATGGACATTTCCAGGGCCATCACTGTGCCCGCCGCGACAGCCTCGCCGTGCAGCCACACGCCATAGCCCATGTGGGTTTCGATAGCATGCCCGAAGGTATGCCCCAGGTTCAGCGTGGCCCGTACGCCCGACTCGCGCTCGTCAGCACCCACCACTGCGGCCTTGGCCGCGCAAGAGCGGCGGATGGCCTCGGTCAGGGCTGCCGAATCGAGGGCACGCAGTGCCTGCATATTGTCTTCGAGCCAGGCGAGGAACGGCTTGTCGCAAATCAGGCCGTACTTGATCACCTCGGCCAGACCTGCGGACAGCTCGCGCGCTGGCAGGGTCTTGAGGCTGGTGGTATCGATCAGCACCGCGTTGGGCTGATAGAACGCACCGACCATGTTCTTGCCCAGCGGATGATTGATGCCGGTCTTGCCACCCACGGAAGAGTCGACCTGGGACAACAGGGTAGTCGGCACCTGGATGAAGTCGACGCCGCGCTGGTAGCAGGCGGCTGCGAAACCAGCCATGTCACCAATCACGCCACCACCAAGCGCGACCACAGTAGTACGGCGATCATGCCGAGCTGTCAGCAGGCCATCGAAGATCAGCTGCAATGTTTCCCAGTTCTTGTGGGCTTCCCCATCGGGCAACACCACTGGCAGTACCGAGTAGGCTCCAAGGGCCTTGCTCAGGCGTTCGAGATACAGCGGCGCGACGGTCTCGTTGGAAACGATGGCTACCTGCCGACCCGCAATGTGCGGCGCCAGCAGCTCAGGCTGGTCCAGCAGGCCTTCGCCAATGTAGATCGGGTAGCTACGCTCGCCCAGGTCGACCTTTAGTGTCTGCATGTATCCCCACAATGTACTTGGGCGCGGCGCCATCCGGCGACCTGCGCGGTAACGTTGAGCCTCGCCTCGGCGCTGGAGGCCGAGAATAGTCCCGGGTTAACGGGGCGGCAACTGCTGCAAGCGCTCGAGAATATCGATCACCACCATGCGTGGGGGCCGCTCGTCGGTTTCAACCACCAGGTCGGCGATCTCGCGGTAGAGCGGGTCGCGGGTTTCCAGCAAGGTGCGCAAGGTCGCCTCCGGATTGGCCGTGCGCAGCAGCGGGCGATTGCGGTCGCGCGCGGTGCGACCGACTTGCTGCTCGACCGAAGCATGCAGGTAGATCACCCGGCCACCCTGATGCAGCGCCTGCCGGTTGGCTTCGCGCATCACCGCGCCACCGCCGGTGGCCAGCACCACACCGTCGAGCGCGCACAACTCGGCAATCATCGCTTGCTCGCGATCACGGAAACCCGGTTCGCCTTCCTTGTCGAATATCCACGGGATGTTTGCGCCGCATCGCAGTTCGATTTCCTTGTCGGAATCCTTGAACAGCAGGCGCAGCTCTTTGGCCAACAGGCGTCCGATGGTGCTTTTACCAGCGCCCATGGGCCCCACAAGTATCAAATTTCGCACAGAATCAACGACTCACAGCAATCGCCTGGTCACTCATGATACGCGGAGTCAGGAAGACCAGCAGCTCGGATTTTTTCTCTTGTAATGCATCGCGTCGAAACAGCCGCCCAACATACGGCAGATCGCCGAAAAATGGCACCTTGTCGACCACATTGTTTTGCGAAGTCGAGTAGACGCCACCGATCACGATCGTTTCGCCGTCAGCCACACGAACCTTGGCATTGACCTCGTTCTTGCGGATCGGCGGTACGTTGTTCAACGCATTGACGTAATCCGGCTCGTCCTTGGTCACCCTGACGGTCATGATCACCTTGTTGTCCGGAGTGATCTGTGGTGTTACTTCGAGCGACAGCGAGGCTTCGCGAAACGATACCGAGGTAGCGCCGCTTTGGCTGGTTTCCTGGTAAGGCACCTCGGTACCCTTGAGGATCCTCGCCGTTTCCTTGTCAGCCGTGACCACCTTGGGCTGCGAAATGATCTCGCCGTTGCCGCTTTTTTCCATGGCACTGAGCTCCAGGTCCAGCAGCACGTCACCGCGCAACAGACCCAGGCCGATACTGCTGCCGGCTCGCTCCAGACCGAGGTCGACGAACAGCTCCTTGCCGGGCCGCAGTTTCTCGCCGTACAGCGGCCCACCCCAGCGTACCCCCAGGCTTTTCTCATAATCGACGTTGGCCTCAACGATACGCGCCTCGATCGCTACCTGACGCACCGGCACGTCCAACTGCGCCACCAACTGGCGCATCTCGGCCAGGCGGTCAGCGGGCAGGTACACCACCAGCGTATTGGTGCGTTCATCGACACTCAGGCTACCCGTGGGGATGCCGCCACCCTCCAGACTTGCCAGCAGCAACTGCGCCAAATCGGCGGCCTTGGCGTGGTGAATGGGCAGCAGCTCCCGACGCAATGGCTGCAGCTGCGCGTCCAGCACTTGGCTCACCCGGGCGTCTGCCGATTGCGCGGCAAACTCGGCCGCAGGCGCCACCAAGAGCACATTGCCCTCCTGGCGCCGGGACAGGCCCTTGCTGCGCAACACCAGGTCGAGCGCCTGATCCCACGGCACGTCCTGCAAACGCAAAGTGACGCTGCCTTGTACCGCATCACTGGCAACCAGGTTGACGCCGGCGTAGTCAGCCAGCACCTGCAGCACCGCACGCACCTCTACATCCTGGAAGTTCAGCGACAGGGGTTCACCCTGGTAAGGCGTCGCCGAAGCCAGCGGGATCGACAGCAGGGTTGCCAGCAGGTATTTCATCCACGTTTTCATTCGGGTCCGAGGCCTCCTTGCCCTGGCGCTTGGCGAGGGTGATGAACGCCGTGCGCTCGTGCCACACCCCCGCCATGAACAGCCGCTCACGCACTTCGACCTGACGTTGGTCTATATGCATCACTACCCCCTGATCACGCCCTACCCGGTCGCCCGGGCGTACGCGATAGAGCTTGCCAGCCGCCTTCAGCAGTGCCTCGCGTGCCGCCCCGCGCGCCAGGCTGCCGACCATTTCCAGCTGCGCCAACGGCACGCCGACCAGCCCGGCACTGGCCACTCGCGCAGCAGCCGGCGCAAACGGGTCCACTTCAGGTGCAGCCATTGCGGCCCTTGCCGGCAGGTCCGCCAGCATTGCAGGTGCCTTCAGGGGCGTAGCCGCGTGATAGGCATCAACCCGCAACTGCAGGCGCAACAGTCCAGGCTGGCGATCAACGGTTGCCAGGCTCATGTCACCGCTGCGCAGAATCCGTGCCTGCCCTAACCAGTCGCCCAGCCACAGCCGCAAGGCCGAGTAACGCCCTACCACTTGCACCACCAGCGGTACCTTACTGAATCCGGCCTGTTGCTCGCCCTCACCTACATCGAGTCGCTCGACAAGCAAGCCGTGTGCATGCCCCGACACTGCCAGACGCTCAAGCAGGTCGCTCATGCTCTCCCCGGCCGCCAGGTACCAGTGCGCCGCTTGCAACCGCTGTTCGGCAATCACCGTTAGAGCCTTCAGCCGCTCCAGTTCGGCCAACTGCGATGCACTGGCTACCTGCAGCTGGCTCAACTCGACATGCCTGGCATCCTCCCGCGCCTGCTGCTGCAACAGGGCGGGCAGGCGCATCGCGCAGCCCAGGCTGAACAACACAACAGCCACCAGCACTGGCGCCAGCCGTCGGAAGCGGCCTGAGCCCTCGACCACTGCCAGCCAAGCGAGCATCTGCGCGGTACTCACGACCAGAACGCCGCAACGCGAGCGGTCAGCAGAAACTCATCGCCGTCCGGCAGGCTCTTGATGCGTTTGAGTTCCAGATCGAGCAAAACGCTCGAGCGGTTCAAGTCGCGCATGAACTGAGCAACCACAGCACCGGACGCAGCCACCCCTGTCATCTGCAAGCGGCCACTATCAAGGCTCAGGTCAAGTAGCTGCACACCTTCAGGCAACGCCCCTTCAAGGTCGGCGAAGACACCGGCCAATACACCCTGATGGGCGCGCAGGCCTTCCAGGGCCACCGCACGGGCAAGTAGCGCTTCATGCTGTGCACGCACTTCGGCCAGCGACTGCAACTGCTCATCCTGTGCATCAAGGGTCGCTTGGCGCTGGGTATTGGCCAGCACCTGCTGATGCCCGCGTTGGCGGGCCAGCTGATCGACCAGCATCACGGCGCACAAAGCCAAAAGTGCACCACCCACCAGCTGGCCTCGAAAGCGACGCAGCGCCGCCTGACGCTGCCGTTCGCGCCAGGGCAGAAGGTTCAGCCGCATCATGGCCGCAAACCTCCCAAGGCCAAGGCGCAGGCCAGGAGCATCGCCCCATCAACATGCTCAAGCCCTGCCAGCCCAGGCAGGTACGTGCACCGCACATTCAGCCGGCTGCCAAGGCCCTGCAGCCAGCCCGGATTGATCGATGAGCTGCTGGCAACCCACAACCCCGCAGGAAGGCTCTGCCTGGCAAGTAAAGCCTGCAGGCGCTCTGGCCATTGCCCGTTCATATCCGGGCCAGTCGTTTGCAGTTCACAGCGCTGGTACACCCTGCCCGGCTGCCAGTCATGAAGCGTTACGCTGCGGGTTTCGACACGCAGCAGCGCTGCTCCCTCAAGGCCACCCTGTGGCAACATGCGGCACAAGGCAATGGTGTCGACCTCGACGGCTTCCAACTGCAAGCCCGCCTCCTCGACGACGGATTCGAGTGACGCCAGCGCACTCTGTCGACAGGCAGCAACCATTACCTCTGAGCAACCTGGCTGGTCATGGGAAGCCCCCATGACCTGAAAATCCAAGGCCAGGTCTTCCAGCGGAAACGGAAACAGCCGCTCTGCATCGGCAAGCAGTTGTGCCTCCAACTGCGCCCCGCTCTGCTCCACCGGCAGATGGCACAACTTGCAGATAACCTGACTGGCCGGCAGTGCCAGCGCTACCCGGCGTTGCCTGAGGCCGCTGCGCCGGTAAGCGCGCTGCAGCGCAGCCACCACCTCCCCAGGCGCCTCAGCCCAGTCATCGGCCAGCGGCGCCTGAAACAGCTCTTGTGCCGATCCCATCACACGCCAGCGTCGATTGCGCTGCTGCAGTTGCATTATCCGAACGGCGTCGGGCGTGATTTCCACCCCCACCAGTGAACCGGCATCCTTGCCGAAGCGTCCAAACATCGCGACTCCTTTGCTGTCTGTTGCAGCTGCCAAGCGCAGCCACCTGTCGCAACCCCGCGGCAACACTGAGCCGGGGCTACTCATCGAGTCGACGGGTAGCCTGGCCGGTCACCCGGAGAGGCGAAAAATGCTTATAATGCCCAGCGTTTTTTGGTCCACCGGACCTGCGTGCAATCCACTCCCAACCTGGACACCGAAAAGCCTTGATACGTCTGCTGAAGTTCTTCTGGTGGTCTTCCGTCGCAGTCATCTGCGCGCTCGTACTCGGTGTGAGCGGTGCGTTTCTGTATCTTAGTCCCAGCCTGCCCTCGGTCGAGTCCCTCAGAAGCATCCAGTTGCAGATCCCCCTCAGGGTGTACAGCAGCGATGGCAAGCTGATTGCCGAATTCGGCGAAATGCGCCGCTCGCCGATCCGCTTCGCGGAAATTCCCCCACAATTCATTCAGGCGTTGCTGTCAGCCGAGGACGACAATTTCCTCAACCACTACGGTGTCGACCCCAGCAGCCTGATGCGCGCCGCGACCCAGCTGGTGAAAACCGGGCATATCCAGACCGGCGGCAGCACCATTACCATGCAGGTGGCGAAGAACTTCTTCCTCACCAGCGAACGCAGCTTCTCACGCAAGACCAACGAAATCCTGCTGGCCCTGCAGATCGAGCGTGAGCTGACCAAGGACGAAATCCTTGAGCTGTACGTGAACAAGATCTACCTGGGCAACCGCGCCTACGGTATCGATGCAGCAGCACAGGTGTATTACGGCAAGTCCATCCGTGACGTGAGCCTGGCGCAGATGGCGATGATCGCCGGCCTGCCCAAGGCACCGTCGCGCTTCAACCCGCTGGCCAACCCGGTGCGCGCCAAAGAGCGCCGCGACTGGATCCTTGGGCGCATGTACAAGCTGGGCAAGATCGACCAGGCCAGCTACGAGGCCGCCCTGGCCGAGCCGCTCAACGCCAGCTATCACGTGCCGACGCCTGAGGTGAATGCCCCGTACATCGCCGAAATGGCCCGCGCGGAAATGGTCGGCCGCTACGGCAGTGACGCCTACACCGAAGGCTTCCGCGTCACGACCACCGTGCCTAGCGACATGCAGGAAATGGCCAACAAGGCCGTCCTCAAGGGCCTATCCGATTACGATGAGCGCCACGGCTACCGTGGCCCTGAAGCACGCTTCCCGGGCCGCACCCAGGCAGCGTGGCTGCAGGAGCTGGGCAAGCAACGCACCCTTGGCGGCCTGGAGCCAGCCATTGTCACCCAGGTGGAACACACCGGCCTCAAGGTGCTGACCCGTGACGGCCAAGAGGCGCAGGTTGCCTGGGACACCATGAAATGGGCGCGCCCGTTCATCAACAACAACGCCCAGGGCCGCTCACCGCAATCGCCGGCCGACGTGGCCCAGGTCGGTGACCTGGTGCGCCTGCAACGCCTTGACGATGGCACATTGAAGTTCAGCCAGGTGCCCGTTGCGCAGAGTGCCCTGGTCACCCTCGACCCGAACAACGGCGCCATCCGCGCCCTGGTCGGCGGTTTCTCGTTCGAACAGAGCAACTACAACCGCGCCGTGCAGGCCAAGCGCCAACCGGGCTCGAGTTTCAAACCCTTCATCTACAGCGCCGCGCTGGACAGCGGCTACACCGCTTCCAGCCTGGTCAACGATGCGCCGATCGTGTTCGTTGACGAGTCGGTGGATAAAGTGTGGCGACCGAAGAACGATACCAACACCTTCCTCGGCCCTATCCGCATGCGTGAGGCGCTGTACAAGTCACGTAACCTGGTGTCGATCCGCCTGCTGCAAGCCATGGGCGTGGACCGCACCATCGACTACATCGCCAAGTTCGGCTTCAACAAGCAGGACCTGCCGCGCAACCTGTCGCTGGCCCTGGGCACCGCCACCCTGACCCCGATGGAAATCGCCACCGGCTGGAGCACCTTTGCCAACGGTGGGTACAAGATCACCCCGTACCTGATCGCGCGCATCGAGAGCCGCAGCGGCGAGACACTCTTCACCGCCAACCCGGCCCGCGTACCGCAAGGTGCCCAAGACCAGGCGGGCCTGGCCGCACCCGAGCAGCCAATCAGCACTGCGGCCATGCCGGGCGAAGCACCTTCTGCCTTGAGCCAGGTGGCCGCGGCACCGCAAGCGCCGGCAGTGGCCGAACAGATCATCGACGGGCGTACCACCTACATCCTCACCAGCATGCTGCAGGACGTGATCAAGCGCGGCACCGGCCGCCGGGCGCTGGCCTTGGGCCGCACCGACCTGGCGGGCAAGACGGGTACGACCAACGAATCCAAGGACGCCTGGTTCTCCGGTTACAACGCCGATTACGTGACTACCGTTTGGGTCGGCTTCGACCAACCGGAAACCCTCGGCCGCCGCGAATATGGCGGGACTGCGGCACTGCCGATCTGGATGAACTTCATGGGCGCGGCGCTCAAGGACAAGCCTGCGCATGCCCCGGCAGAACCGGAGGGCATTCTCAGCTTGCGCGTCGACCCGGTCAGCGGGCGCGCGGCATCGCCGAGCACCCCGAATGCCTACTTCGAGCTGTTCAAAGCCGAAGATTCGCCGCCGTCGGTGGACGAGCTGGGCAATGGCGCGGCACCGGGCAGCCCGCTGCCAGCCGATGAAGCGACGCCGATGGATTTGTTCTAAGGCAGGGCGCGTGACTCAGGTTTTGCGTGGGCGCGTGAATCGAGCGCCGCCCGCGCGGCGCATCGCGACGCAAGGCCGCTCCCACATCTGCTGCAACGTGCCGAACCTGCCAGGCCATGGTTGCCCGCCTGGGTGCATGCCTTAAGACAGGCGGGGCGGCATCAATGCCCACCTCCAAATCCAGTCATGCCAGCAAGGCTGACAACCATGGCCTCACAGACATGGCCACGTTGCAACAAATGCGGGAGCGGCGTCGCGATGCGCCGCGCGGGCGGCGCTCGATCTGATAGGCGCCACAAGTGCCCTGACGAACACCTTGCAGCCCTGACACATTCTCAAGCCCCAACAAAAAGCCCCGGCTCATGCGAGCCGGGGCTTTTTTATGTCGCTTGCGGCAATCAGCCGTTGAACACTTCATCCACGCTGGTCAGCGGGTAGTGCTTCGGATATGGCAGGGTAGCCACGCCGGATTCGATGGCAGCCTTGGCCACAGCATCGGAAACGACGGTGATCAAGCGTGCATCCAGCGGCTTCGGAATGATGTACTCACGGCCGAACTCCAGGCCTTCAACGCCATAGGCTTCGCAAACTTCCTTCGGCACTGGCAGCTTGGCCAGGTCTTTCAGGGCGATAGCGGCAGCGATCTTCATCTCTTCGTTGATACGCTTGGCGCGAACGTCCAGAGCACCACGGAAGATGAACGGGAAGCCCAGTACGTTGTTGACCTGGTTCGGGTAGTCGGAACGGCCGGTCGCCATGATCACGTCGTTGCGAGTGGCGTGCGCCAGCTCTGGCGAGATTTCCGGGTCCGGGTTCGAGCAGGCGAACACGATCGGGTTGGCAGCCATCGACTTCAGGCCTTCCGGGCTCAGCAGGTTCGGGCCAGACAGACCTACGAACACGTCGGCACCGTCAAGGGCGTCGGCCAGGGTGCGCTTGTCGGTCGCGTGGGCGAACTGCGCCTTGTACTGGTTCAGGTCGTCACGGCCAGCGTGGATCACGCCACTACGGTCGATCATGAAGATGTTCTCGACCTTCGCACCCATGCTTACCAGCAGCTTCATGCAGGAAATGGCAGCAGCGCCGGCGCCCAGGCAGACGATCTTGGCGTCTTCCAGTTTCTTGCCGGCGATTTCCAGGGCGTTGATCATGCCAGCGGCAGTTACGATGGCAGTACCGTGCTGGTCATCGTGGAACACCGGGATGTCGCACTGTTCGATCAGGGTACGTTCGATTTCAAAGCACTCAGGTGCCTTGATGTCTTCAAGGTTGATGCCACCGAAGGTGATCGAAATGCGGCGAACGGTGTCGATGAACGCTTGCGGGCTTTCCGACTCGACTTCGATGTCGAACACATCGATACCGGCGAAACGCTTGAACAGAACACCCTTGCCTTCCATGACCGGCTTGGAAGCCAGTGGGCCGAGGTCACCCAGACCGAGGATGGCAGTGCCATCGGAAATCACCGCAACCAGGTTGCCTTTGCCGGTGTATTTGTAAGCCAGCTCTGGATCACGGCCAATTTCGCGCACCGGCTCTGCAACACCTGGGCTGTAGGCCAGGGCGAGGTCACGGGCGGTGGCAGTGGGCTTGGAGAGTTCAACGCTCAGTTTCCCCGGACGAGGTTGAGCGTGATATTCGAGAGCGGCGGTTTTCAGGTCTGACATGGTGGGCATTCCGCTATTTACTGTTCTGACGGACCGCCGAGGATACGCAAAGAGCCGGGGAGCCACAAGACTGGCCGGTCACTTGTGTCAAGGCCTTTAGCCTACGACTTTACGCTACAACCCACGGGGGCATACAACCAACAGTGTGTACAATCTCGTAGCGAAATGTCTACATCTTTTAACCTGAAATGCGCTCCAACATGCTTGGATCGGTCAATGGCAACACCCAACGTCGCTGCCCGGGCTTGAGGCCACCCCTGCGGGAACGATCCAGCACCCAGCCGCGCGCTTCGACCTGGCGTCCCTTGAGATTATCGAAGAAGCTGGCGGGGAAGTTGCGCTGCAGACGAGCGGGAACCTGCAGTACCAGGGTACCGCCCAGGGTAAGCCAGACCCCACCACGATTTCGCTCGATGCCTTCGATACGACCACGCACAACAGCGAAACCTGACTGCCTGACATCGCTTGCAGCCACTACGGGCGAATGCCGCCACAGGCCAACGCCAGCCTGGCGCGCTACTTGTTCGGCAAGCTGCTGGCAATCGCTGAAACGCACATTAGGGGCAATGGCCACGCGGTAGCCCAAGCCCTCGCTAAGCAATTGTGCTTCCAGATTGTCGCCATTGCGGCTGTAGATGTGCGCCAGTGTGCGACCGTACTTGTCCTTACCTTCAACACCAGGCACCAGCCCGACACGATCGTCATTGGCCTTTACCAAGGCCTGCAATCGCCGTCTGGCAGCTTCGGCATAGGGCTCACTGGTACGCCCCTTGCGGCCTATTTCCGGGGCATTGATACCGATCAGCCGCACACTGCGGCCATCGACCAGACGCAAGGTGTCGCCATCAACCACCTGTCGTACCGCTACCCATTGGGGCTTATCCGGCTGTGGGCAGAACGCCAGGACCGGGAAATGCCAGATAACGCCCACAAAAAAGGCGCCCACAAGGGACGCCTTCTTCAGCAACAATGCGAAGCCCGAAGGATTCGCCCTGCGCATGATTACTTCTTGGCACCGAACATGCCGAAGCGATCGGCGAACTTCTGTACGCGACCACCGGTGTCCAGAACTTTCTGCTTACCGGTGTAGAACGGGTGGCACAGGTTGCAAACGTCGATCGACAGGACGTTGCCCAGGGTCGAACGAGTTTCGAACTTGTTACCGCAGCTGCAGGTGACTGCAACTACTTCGTAGTTCGGGTGGATACCTTCTTTCATGGTCACTTCCTCGAGCTGCGTGCCGCCACCCAACACCAATTGTTGAATACCGCACGTAATTAGGCGGCGAATAATACCAGAGCACACCGTCAGCGCAAGATGTCGCTTGCACCGACCGTCGTCTGCTAGGCTCGCCAGTCCTTGTAACGCCCTCCGAGACTTTCCGCGTGTCCGACGTCATCCTGCGCCTTGCCCTGCCCTCTCCGCTGCGGCGCCTGTTCGACTACAAGGCGCCGGCGAGCATGGCGCGCCAGACCTTGACCCCTGGCATGCGCATCCGCGTGCCCTTTGGCCGCCGCGAAATGATCGGTGTGCTGATAGAGGTGTGCACGCAGAGCGAAGTGCCCGCCGACAAACTGAAGCCGGCCACTGCCCTGCTCGACCCGGTGTCCCCCATCCCCGCGTCGCTGTTCAAGCTGTGCCTGTGGACCGCCCAGTACTACCAGCACAGCCTGGGCGATACCCTGAGCTGGGCGCTGCCCACGCTACTGCGCCAGGGCGAAGCTGCCGAAATGCGCCAGGAACGCTTCTGGCACATAGCCCCTGGCGCCCGCCTGGAGGACCCGCGCATCGCCCGCGCGCCGCGCCAGCGCGACGCCCTCAAGACCCTGGCCCAGCACCCGCACGGCGTGGCCCACAGCCTGCTGGCCAAACTCAACCTGAACAAGGACAGCCTCGACCTGCTGCTGGCCAAGGATCTGGTGCAGATCGAGACGCGCCGCCACTTGCCGGCCCTGCGCCATGAGCACTGGCTGGCACAGCCGGAACTCCCCCTCAACGAAGAGCAACGCGATGCCTTCGACGCCGTGTGCGAGGGCTTTGGCGGTTTCGGCGCGTTCTTGCTGGCCGGCGTCACCGGCAGTGGCAAGACCGAGGTCTACCTGCAACTGATCCGCGAAACCCTGGAAGCCGGCAAGCAGGCGCTGGTGCTGATCCCGGAGATCAACCTCGGCCCGCAAACCCTGGCCCGCTTCGAGCAACGCTTCAACGCGCGCATTGCCCTGCTGCACTCTGCGGTGAACGACCGCGAACGCCTGGATGCCTGGCTGGCGGCACGGGACGGCGAGGCCGATATCATCATCGGCACCCGCTCGGCATTGTTCACGCCGATGAAAAACCCCGGCCTGATCATCATCGACGAAGAGCACGACGGCTCCTATAAACAGCAGGAAGGCCTGCGGTACCACGCCCGCGACCTGGCACTGGTACGCGCTCACCAGGAGAACATCCCGATCCTGCTCGGCTCCGCCACACCGTCGCTGGAAACCCTGCATAACGCCCTGACCGGCCGCTACCGCCTGCTGCGTATGAACCAACGCGCCGGGGGGGCCCGCCCGCCGCGCATGCTGCGCCTTGATGTGAAGAGCCTGCCACTGGACAGCGGCATCAGTGGCCCGCTGCAGCAGGCTATCCGACAGACCCTGGAAGCTGGCCAACAAGTGCTGGTGTTCCTCAACCGCCGCGGCTTTGCCCCAACCTTGCTGTGCCACGATTGCGGCTGGCTGTCCGAATGCCCACGCTGCGATGCGCGCATGACCGTGCACCAGCGCTCCGGCGTGCTGCGCTGCCACCACTGTGGCTATGACGAACGCCTGCCGCACCAGTGCCCGCAATGCAACCACGTCGACCTGCGCCCGGTCGGTGCCGGTACCGAGCGCGCCGAAGAGCGCCTGAAGGTGCTGTTCCCGGATTACCCGATCCTGCGCGTGGACCGCGACAGCACGGCGCGCAAGGACGCCATGCACAACCTGTTCAGCACCATCCAGCGCGGCCAGCCAAGCATCCTCGTCGGCACCCAGATGCTCGCCAAGGGCCACCACTTCCCGCGGGTGACCCTGGTGGCCATCCTTGATGCCGATGGTGGGCTGTTTTCCGGTGACTTCCGCGCCAGCGAGCGCATGGCACAACTTATCGTACAGGTGGCCGGG